>JAVHSF010000315.1:0-2805 GCA_036172035.1 Gallionella sp.
TGCGCTACTGGCTGATGAAATCCGAACCCGCCGATGTCAGCATTGACGATCTGGCGAATTTCCCCGAACAAAGCGTCGCCTGGTACGGCGTACGCAACTACCAGGCACGCAACTTCATGCGCGACCAGATGACGGTAGGCGACGGGGTGCTGTTCTACCATTCCAACTGCAAGATTCCCGGCATTGCCGGAATTGCGCGGGTGTCCAGCACGGCTTACCCCGATGCCAAACAGTTCGACAAAAGCAGCAAGTATTTTGACGGGAAAGCCACGCAGGAGCAGCCGCGCTGGTTCAATGTGGACGTGCAACTGGTCAAAAAAATTGCGCTGATCCCGCTGGCCGAACTGCGCCTGCACCCCGAACTGGCGCGGATGCGTACCCTGCAACAGGGCAACCGCCTGTCCATCACGCCGCTAGCCCCCGAGGAGTGGCAATTCATCACTGGCAAATTGGTACACGGCTGATGATGGACTGGCTATTCGCCTATTTGTTACTGGGTGCCGGCATCGGGTTTCTGGGCGGTCTGTTCGGCATCGGCGGCGGTACGGTACTCGTGCCGGTGCTGTTGCTGCTGTTCGAGGCGCAGCATTTCCCTTCCGAACTGCATCTGGCGCTGGGTACTTCGATGGCGACCATCCTCTTTACCGCGCTGGCCAGCTTGCGCAAACACCACCAGCACGGCGCGGTGAACTGGCGCGTGGTGCGCACCATCACCCCGGGCATTCTGCTCGGCACAGGCTTGGGTACGCTGCTGGCCAGCCGCATTCCAGTCCATTGGTTAGGGCTGATCTTCGCGCTGTTTGTCTATTTCGCCGCCGCGCAGATTCTGCTGGACATCCGTCCACCCGTCTCGCGCCAACTGCCCGGCAACACGCCCGTCAGGCTGTTCGGCGTGTTCGCTGGCACACTGAGCAGTCTGGTCTCCATCGGCGGCGGCACGGTGGTGATTCCCTTTCTGATGTGGTGCAATCTCCCCCTCCGCCAGGCCATCGGCACTTCGGCTGCGATCAGCTTTCCGGTCGCGATCGGCGGCACGTTGGGTTATGTGCTGACCGGGCTGGGGACAGTGGGGCTGCCAAACGGCAGTCTGGGCTACGTCTATCTGCCCGCCCTGTTGTGGACTGCACTAGCCAGCGTGTGTACCGCCCCGCTGGGCGCAAAAGCCACCCACCACTTGAAAATCGGTCTGTTGCGCAAACTGTTTGCCGTGTTATTGTTGGCGCTCGCAAGCAAGTTGTTACTCAAAACGCTGGGCTACTAATGGTTTCCATACAAACACAATCCCCGCAGCAATTCGCCGATGGCGATGCCTGGCTGGCCGACTTCACCCCCGATGAGGTCGAGGTAATACGCCACGCCTGCGAGCTGGCCGAGCCGCTTTATGCCGGACAAACCGGTCTGACCGGCACGCCGCTGCTGCAACACGCGCTGGGTGCTGCCTCCATTCTGGTCGGCATGAACCTGGATAGCGAAACGATCGTCGCCACGATCCTCCATGCCGTGCCAGACTACCTGGAGGACTGGGAGACCCGGCTGGAGAGCGATTTCGGCCACAGCGTCATGGCGCTGGTCAAAGGCGTTTCGCGCACCGAACAGATACGGCAATTCAGCGAAATCCCCCGCCCCGACAAGAAAAACAGAAAGAAAGACGACCACGCCCAGCAACTGGAAAGCCTGCGCAAGATGCTGCTGGCAATGGTCGGCGACATCCGCGTGGTGTTGATCAAACTGGCCGAACGCACCCAGACCATGCGCGGTTTGTCGGGTGCTGATGCCGAACGACAACGCACCATCGCGCAGGAGACAAAAAACCTGTTCGCGCCGCTCGCCAACCGGCTCGGCGTGTGGCAAATCAAATGGGAGCTGGAAGACCTGTCGGTGCGCTATCTGGAACCGGAGCTATACCGCAGCATTGCCAGGTTGCTGGACGAGCGCCGCATAGACCGCGAGCAATACATCGCCGATGTCATCGCGCAGTTGCGCCAGGCGATGAATCAGGCGGGCATCAGGGCGGAAGTGACGGGTCGTCCCAAGCATATCTACAGCATCATCAACAAGATGAAGCGCAAACAACTGAATTTCGACGAACTATACGATGTGCGCGCCGTGCGCATTCTGGTGGAAGACGTGCAGGACTGCTACGCGGCTCTCGGCATCGTGCAAGCCCGTTGGCAACCCATCGCCAGCGAATTCGACGATTACATCGCGCACCCCAAGAGCAACAACTACCGTTCGCTGCATACCGCCGTCATCGGTCCGCGCGGGCTGGCCGTCGAGATACAAATCCGCACCCATGAGATGCACCACCATTCGGAGCTGGGCGTCGCCGCGCACTGGCGCTACAAGGAAGGCGGAAAATCCGACGCAAAACTGGATGAAAAAATCGTCTGGTTGCGCCAGCTACTTGAATGGAAAGAAGATATTTCCAGCCAGGGCGGCCTGCGCGAACCGTTCAAGAACGAACTGTTCCACGACCAGGTTTATGTGCTCACGCCACAAGGCAAGGTAGTCGCGCTGCCGCAAGGTGCGACCCCGGTTGATTTCGCCTATACGCTGCACTCCAATCTGGGACACCGCACGCGCGGCGCAAAAGTGGACGGCAGCATCGTGCCGCTCACTTACCCCTTGCAAAACGGCCAGCGCGTGGAAATCCTCACCGTCAAACAGGGCGGTCCCAGCCTGGACTGGGCCAATCCCGCGCTGGGTTATTTGCAAAGCCAGAGCGCGCGCGCCAAAGTGCGCGCCTGGTTCAAAAACCTGCATCTGGACGAACACGTCGCGCAAGGCCGCATACAACTGGATCGC
>JAVHSF010000316.1:0-12842 GCA_036172035.1 Gallionella sp.
CGGTGAGCCTGCAGCCGCGCTCGGACAACATGCGCAAAATATTGCGCTTCACGCCGAAGTCATAGGCGACCACATTGAATTTCGTCTCGGCAACCTCGCCATAGCCCGCCGCCAGCTTCCATTCGCGCTGCGTCCATTGATACGGTTGATTGCAGGTCACCACCTGCGCCAGATCCATGCCGGCCAGACCGGCAAAGCCGCGTGCCGCCGCCAGAGCTGCCACTTCGTCCGTGCCGCTGGCAATGCAACCGTTTTGCGCACCCTTTTCGCGCAGGATGCGCGTCAGCTTGCGGGTATCAATCCCGGCAATCGCCACCACGTCATTCGCCTTGAGATAGTCCGGCAATGACTGCGTGCTGCGCCAGTTGCTCACCACAGGCGAAAGCTCTCTAATAATCAAGCCACTGGCAAAAACCTGACGCGACTCGACATCTTCCTCATTGACACCGACGTTACCGACATGCGGATAGGTCAGCGTAACGATTTGACTGCAATAAGAAGGGTCGGTGAGGATTTCCTGATAGCCGGTCATCGAGGTATTAAAAACCACCTCGCCCACGCGGCTGCCGGGAGCGCCAATGGCCACACCGCGAAACACCGTCCCATCGGCAAGTACAAGAATTGCAGGATTCGTTTGCGTCACCAGATACTCCCCTAAAACCCAAAAGATAAAACCAACAAGCTGGACATAAAGAAGCGGGAAGAACCGTGAGCTCATCCCGCGTAAAGATTGCCGCGCATTATAGCCGAATAGCACAGGCGCATCAAACGGAAGCTCAAGCAGATGGCGACATCAACTGCCGTTTTTAAGTTAAGGCGACCGTTGATGCCCGGCAAACGCACTGGCAAAAGCGCGACACGCCAATCAGCACTGTTTAAGGGGCGAGAAATAACAAGTTGAACATTCGTTGCTGCGAATCCGCGATGGATGCAAGGCGCGGCGAATCGTTGTTTCTCGCCCCCTTAATTCAGAAACTTGCCGAACCGGTCGTAAAGACCGAGCATAACCTCAAACAAAATCAGCCCGATCACATACCACTCCAGTTTGTGCAACTGCTTGTTATCCCACACATCAGACAACGTTTGCGCCGTGTCCGAGATCAGTCCCAGTTTGCGATCCAGCGCCGATTGACGCTCCTTGAGTTCAAACTCATCTTCCATGTTGGCATACAGGCCTTCCAGATGCGGAAAATTCCACAGCGTTTCGGGCTTATCGCCAATCTCAGCCCGACCCACCATGCGATGTTCGATTAGCAGCATCCTGCCTATCTTGGACAACAGGTTTTTTGAATCGCCGCTCACCTTGCCGTGCATCGCGAGTTCCTGCGCCAGCGGTTCGATCTTGTCGAATTCGTCAGCGACTTTTTTCTCGTAAAGAGTAAGCACCAGATTTTTGCTCAAGGCATCGGCGATAACCTGCAAATTCTCCAGCGAAATCTCGTCCAGCGACACCACACCGCTCTGCACGCCGGTACCGTTGCCGTCAATATGGACAGTCATTTCCTCAATTTCCGGTGTCGGATAAGCATTACTCAACAGTGGCCTAAGCGTTTCCATGAAGCGGGTCTCATCCGCAGGATGCACGCCGAACAGCACAATGACACCATAGCGGAACAACACCGCAATACCCCCATCGCTACTCAATTCCAGCGTCAACGGTGTCGTCGCCAGGCAATCGGTAATTTTGAACGACTTCAAATCCAGCCGGTCTCCCAGCAACAAGGCGCGTACCCGCAAATCCTGGCGGTTGTTTAGTTTCAGTAGCATATCGTTAGCCAGGCTTCATTTAAAAGTTGCTCCCCATCCGGGCATGTATATGCGGCAACACGCCCCTGCCGCACAAATTCATTGCCCCCCCGCGTTACTGCAATGCAAACGCGCTAAAAAATATTACAGCCAGCCGGAACGTTTGAAACGGTAGTATAAAAATCCGCAGGTCACCGCTATCAGCAGCAACGCCAGGGGATAACCGAACGCCCACTGCAATTCCGGCATGTCTTGAAAATTCATCCCCCAAATACCGGCAAAAGCCGTCGCGACGGCGAATATCCCTGCCCAGGCCGCCAGACGTTTATTGACCTCGTTCTGTTCGATGGATACGGTGGATTGACAGACCAGAATCGCAGTGGTGATGGTTTCACGAACGGCATCTATCGTGGCATTGATGCGAGTCAGATGGTCGGAAACATCGCGAAAATACTCCTGGGTGGTCGCACAGACTGGCGGCACACGACCGCCATGCAGCTTTCCGGCTGCATCCATCAACGGCGTAACTGCATGTTTGAGAACCGTGATCCTGCGCTTGAGCTCATACAAATGCGCAATCGTTACCAGAGATTTACCCTGGTCGAAGAGATGCTCCTCGATGGATTCCAGTTGCGACTCCATCGCATCAATCACCGGAAAGTAGCGATCCACCACCGCATCCATCAAGGCATACAGCACGAATCCAGAACCCAGCCGCAACAATTCAGGCTCACGTTCACAACGTCCACGCACCCCGAGAAACCCCTTGTCATTGCGATTGCGAATCGAAAGAATGAAATTTTGTCCCACAAAAACATCCAATTCGCCAACCCCCATGTCAGCTTCATCAATCAGGTGCATCGCCACGAACAGGGTATCGCCGTATTCCTCGATTTTGGGGCGCTGGTGGCCGTGGTGTGCGTTCTCTACCGCCAGATCGTGCAAGCCGAACTCTTCCTGCATCTTTTTGAGCTCGACATCCGTCGTATCGCGCAACGCTACCCAGACGAAACAATCCCCGCGCGCAAGATAGTCGCTGATCTCCTCAACAGGGAAGTCGGCGAGCTTGGCACCGTTCTGGTAGGCAGCGCAGTTGATCAGCATGTTGGTCGGTTATTGGTGTGCAAAGATCGAAGCTCGGACTTTCACGGACAGATTCCGCAACCGGCTATTTCAGATCGAGTACGTCCTGCATGTCGTACATCCCGGCGGGAGTGACTTTCAGGTAACGGGCGGCACGCAGTGCGCCCAGCGCGAAGGTGGCGCGGCTGCTGGCTTTGTGGGTGATTTCGATGCGCTCGCCGATACCCGCATACAGCACGGTGTGATCGCCGACGATATCGCCGCCGCGCACGGTAGCAAAGCCGATGGTGGACGGGTCGCGTTCGCCAGTCACGCCTTCGCGGCCATACACGGCGCATTCCGCCAAGTCGCGTCCCAACGTGCGCGCCACCACTTCGCCCAGCCCCAGCGCCGTGCCGGAAGGCGCGTCCACTTTGTGGCGGTGGTGCGCCTCGATGATTTCGATGTCGTAGCCTTGCGACAACACGCGTGTAGCGGTTTCCAGCAGCTTGAACACCAGGTTCACCCCCACACTCATGTTGGGGGCGAAGACGATGCCGATGTCTTGAGCCGCCGCGCCCAACAGCGCTTTTTGCTGCGCGTTGAAGCCGGTCGTGCCGATCACCATGGCAACCCCCAGCTTGCGGCATATTTCCAGGTGGTGCAGCGTGCCTTCCGGGCGGGTGAAGTCTATCAGCACGTCCGCGCCCCGCAAGGCGGCTTCCACGTCTGAACTGATTTTCACACCGCAAGGCGTGCCGGAAAATTCACCCGCATCCCGCCCCAACATCGCGCTGCTGCCATGCTCCAGCGCGGCACACAGCACCAGATCGTCGGTCAGCAATACGTTTTCCAACAGGGTTTTGCCCATCCGTCCGCTGCTGCCGGCGATGGCGATTTTAATTTTGCTCATTGGTTTATTTACCTTCCGATATGACCGGAGCAGTTAGGTCGCTGTCATCAATGCGCGACAAGCTATCGCCCTCGAAATACAGCGTCAGGCGCTGCTGCTGCCCGACCAACTTGCTGCCCTGTTCCAGACGATACACATAATCCCAGCGGTTGCCATGAAACGCGTCACGGATCAAAGGCGTACCCAGCACATAGCGCACCTGCACACGGTTCATGCCCAGTTTGAGCTTGTCGCGCATTTCCGCAGTCACATCGTTGCCCTGGCGGATGTCCATTTTGTAGGGGGTCAGCAACGGCACGGAAAAGCTGCTGCACGAAGCCAGCAACACGGAAATTAAAATAATGTTAAAGCGCATAGTCATATTCTCGTTAGTTCCAAAGCGAAACCGCAGCATGATACCTCAAGCCGTTACGCCCAGCATCTCCGCCGCGTGTTTGCGCGTCGTTTCGGTAATTGTCACGCCGCCCAGCATACGGGCGATTTCTTCGATACGTTGTGCGCCATCCAGCACCTTGATGTGGCTCAAGGTCACCCCCTGTTCCACCGCCTTGCTGACTTGCCACTGCCAGTCAGCCTCCGCCGCAACCTGCGGCAGGTGAGTGACGCACAATACCTGATAATCCTTGCCCAGTTGTTTGAGCAACTGCCCGACGATCTCCGCCACCCGTCCGCCGATGCCGCTGTCCACCTCATCGAAAATCAGTGTCGGCACGCTGGCGACCTGGCTGGTGGCGACCTGAATCGCCAGACTGATGCGCGACAGCTCGCCGCCCGAGGCGACCTTGGCCATACTGCGTTGCGGCACGCCGGGATTGGCGGCCACGCGGAACTCGATACTATCCAGCCCGGACGCATTGCCCTCGTTCAGCGGCAATACTGCCACGGCGAAACTGCCGCCCTGCATCGCCAGCTTTTGCATCGCGGCGGTGATCTCCGTCGTCAGTCTGACCGCAGCCGTCTTGCGCGCCCGACTCAATTGCTGCGCGTCAAGCACATAACGTTGCTGCGCGGCTTTTTCCTGCTCGACACATTCCGCCAGATCCGCTTCGCCGCCCAATTCTCGCAGCTGCGCAACCGTCTGTTGCAACACCTCGCCCAGCCGTTCCGGCAACACGCGATACTTGCGCGCCATATCCATAACAGATTGAATACGCTGTTCTTTTTCAGCCATCTGGCGGGGATCCGCATCCAGGCGCTGCTGATAATGGCGCAAGGCATAGACCGCTTCCTGCACTTCCGCCTGTGCGGACTCCAACATGCGCAGCGTTTCGCCCAGGCTGGCATCGTGAATGACACCCTCACGCAGACGCACGATCAAGGCATTCAGTTGCGCAAGGCAGGCGGTATCCGCCTCGCTCAGGCTATCTATGCCGAACGCGGCGGTTTCCAGCAACCCCGCCGCATGCGCCAACCGCTCATAATCCGCCTGCAATTCCAGCCACTCGCCCAGATTAAAAGCCAACCCTTCCAGCTCGGCGCGCTGGAACATCAACAGATCGCGCTCGGCAGCAACAGCCTGCGAATTTTCGCTCAGGACGATGCGGCGGTTCAGCAACACCTGCCATTCGCGGTAGCAGACTGCGACCTGTGCGGCTTCCGCCTGTAACCCGGCATAGCCATCCAGCAGGGCGCGCTGCGCTTCCGGTTGCAGCAAGGATTGGTGCGCGTGTTGTCCGTGAATGTTCAGCAGCTGCTCGCCCACCTCGCGCATCTGCTGCAAAGTGGCGCTGCGTCCGTTGATGAAGCCGCGCGAACGCCCGCCCGCATCCAGCACACGGCGCATCAAACATATCCCCTCGTCGCCCGCCAGCTCCTGCACCTTCAGCCAGCCTGATAATTCGGGCAGCGCGGCCACGTCGAATTCCGCCGCAATCTCGGCGCGCTCGCAACCGTTGCGCACCATCGTCGCATCGCCGCGCTCACCGAGCGCCAGCGACAAGGCATCTATCAAAATGGATTTACCCGCACCGGTCTCGCCCGTCAGCGCGGTAAAACCGCCACGGAATTCCAGTTCGAGCGAGGAGACAATAACGAAATCGCGGATGCTTAAAAATTTCAGCATGAACAATACCGAAGAATGGGCGAATAAAACATCAAAGCGATTGATTCCAAAGTAATTTTTCGCGCAGCGTGTGGTAATAACTGTAGCCGGCAGGATGCAGCAAGGTGGCGCAATCGGGGTGACGCGTCACCCGTATCCTGTCGTTTACCTGTAAATCGAAATTGGTATGACTGTCCAGGCGTACGGGAATATCGTAGCTGCGATGCATCAAAATCTCCACCACCGATGACGCGCTCACCACGATCGGCCGATTGCTCAGGGTGTGAGGACAGATAGGCACCAGCTCCAGCACGTCCAGACCGGGATGCACGATCGGGCCTCCCGCCGACATGCCGTAAGAAGTCGAGCCGGTAGGCGTGGCAACGATCAAGCCATCAGCACGCTGGTTGCTCACATATTCGCCATCTATGCGCACCTCGAATTCGACCATGCTGCTGATATGGCTGCGATGCACCACCACTTCGTTGAAGGCCAGCCCGCTGAACACCTCGACCGCGTCGCGCATCACCCGCACAGACAACAGCAAACGCCGCTCTGCGACATATTCTCCTTCCAGCATCGCCGCGAGGCTGTCCAGCATATTTTCCAGCGTCAAATCGGTCAGAAACCCCAGTCGCCCCTGATTGATGCCTATCAGCGGTACGCGATGCGGCGAAAAGGCGCGCGCGATATTCAACATCGTGCCGTCTCCGCCAATCACGATAGCCAGATCGGTGGCAGCCGCCAGATCCGCCAATTCCATCACCGCGTAAGGGTGTTCGCCCAGATGCTCGGCGGTCAGGCTGTCCACGGCCACATGCAGACCCCGCCCGACCAAAAACGCCGCCAGACGCAGCAAAGGCTCTGCCACTTGAGGCGACTTATGCTTGCCGATCAGCGCGACGTTTTGAACGGGAATTTTCATGGGCGCGATTAAACCACAACGCACCGACAATAACAAAGCGAGATGCTTGTGCACCCCATTGGTGGGTAAAGAACAGGCGGATGCCTCTCATCCACCCGTCAGGTCATTGTGCTGTGTAATCACCCGAAAAAACCTCACTCTCCCAGTATCGTAGGGCGCAATAACCAACAGGCATTGCGCCGGATGCACCCCCCAACAGCCCTACTCTTCCAGCGCCATTTCCAGTTCCAGCCAGCCTTCTTCCATCGCCTCCACGCTGGCCTGCGCGATCTCGCGCCGCGCGTTCAGCTTGGCAATGAAGTCGGCGCTACACTCGGCATAGGTGGCCGGATCGCCCAGTTTGCCGTTGATTTCGGTCAGTTCGGCCTGCGCCTTATTCAACTCGGCTTCGAGTTTGTTGCGCTTCGATTGCAGGGCTTTCTTGTTGGGCTTGGGCGCGACCGGGCGCAAATTTTCCTTTTTCACCTGCACCGCCTCGCGCGGTCGGCGTGCCTCTATCCAGCTTTTGTAATCATCCAGATCGCCGTCGAACAATTTGGCTTCGCCGTCGGCCACCAGCCACAACTCATCCGCTACCGCACGAATCAGGCTGCGGTCGTGCGAGACAATCGCCACCGCGCCGGTATATTCCTCAAGCGCCAGCGTCAACGCGTCACGCATGTCCAGATCGAGATGGTTGGTCGGTTCGTCCAGCAATAGCAGATGGGGCTTCTGCCAGGCCAGCAGCGCCAGCGCCAAGCGACTTTTTTCACCGCCAGAAAAACTTTCCACCGGCCTGTCCTCATCGTTCCCCGCCAGTCCGAAACGCCCGAGGAAGGTGCGCAAGGTCAGCGTTGTCTCTTTGGGCGCAATGCGTTCCATGTGCTGTAAAGGCGTGGCCGCGCCATCCAGATTTTCCAGTTGATGCTGGGCGAAGTAACCGATGCGGATGTCCGGCGTGATCTCCAGCTTGCCCTCCGTGGGCGCAAGTTCGCCGACCAGCAACTTGATGAGGGTGGATTTGCCCGCTCCGTTCGGCCCCAACAAGGCGATGCGGCTGCCAGCACGCAACACCATACTGACATTCTTGAACAGCATCTTCTCGCCATAGCTGAAACCCAGGTTGTCGAGACGCATCAACAGGTCGGGACTGCGCTCCGGTGCCTCTATTTCCAGTTCAAAATGGCCGTCGGCGATATGCGCCGGGGCGATGCGCGCGATGCGTTCCAGCGCCTTGACGCGGCTTTGCGCCTGCCTGGCCTTGGTCGCCTTGGCGCTGAAGCGGCGCACGAAATCTTCCAAATGCGCGATCTTCGCCTGCTGCGTCTGGTAAGCCTGGTTCTGCTGTGCAATGCGTTCGGCGCGAGCGCGCTCGAAATCGTCGTAGTCACCGGCATAGCTGTCTATCACGCAGTCATGCACGTGAGCGATGCGATTGACCGTCGCGTTGAGGAATTCGCGGTCGTGCGACACCAGCAGGATACTGCCAGGATAACGCGCCAGATATTGCTCCAGCCAGAGGATGGCTTCCAGATCGAGGTGATTGGTCGGTTCGTCCAGTAACAACAAATCAGCGCGACACATCAGTGCGCGCGCCAGATTCAGGCGCATCCGCCAGCCACCGGAAAAACTGCTGACCGGACGTTGCAGCGTGTCGGTGGCGAAGCCGAGTCCGTTCAGCAACTGCGCGGCACGCGCCGGTGCGCCGTAGCCGTCTATCGCCTCGAACTGCTGCTGCGCCTCAAACCACGCCGCGTCATGCGCCGACTGGCCGAGTATCTTCGCCAGTCGGCGCATCTGCACGTCGCCGTCCAGCACGAATTCCAGCGCAGCCTGTTCGGAATTGGCAATCTCCTGCTCGACATAAGCCAGTGTTTTGCCGCTTTGCAACGACACATCGCCCGCCTCGGGCTTCAGTTCACCGCGTATCAAGCGGAACAGCGTGGATTTGCCGCAGCCGTTCTTGCCGACCAGCCCGATGCGCTGATTGGCGAACACTTGCAGAGTGGCCTGCTGGAACAGCGCGAGGCCGCCCTGCAGAAAGGTCATGTTGAGAATATTTAACATCGCGGCATGATAGCAGAGCAGTCTGGTTTGTCTCGCTCAAATTACTCAGTCCACGGCAAAATGCCTGGCAGCGCCACTCCCGCAATATTTCTGAAAATTGATGCCATTGAACCCACCATCTGATATTCTTCGCCAGTTCAAAAATAATGTTTATTCCCGTCGAATCATCGGTGAAATAAAATGGAAAACGGATACACCCAAAACAAGGAAGAAAGCGCGGAAATCCTGCGGCTGATTCTGCAAAGAATGGTCAAGCACCCTGCCGCGTTTACACCGCCGACCTACGCGGTGTGGTATGAATTCCTGGCGGGGATCAATCCCCGGCTAAGCGCCGAGATGGGCAAGCTGCTCGATGCCGACGGACAGCTTACCAACGAAATCGCTCAGCATCTGTTTAATCGCTACATTTCCGAAATCAACCCGGAAGCGCAGAACAAGTTTCGCCAGAATATGGAGAAACTGCTCGATGAACTGGCACATCAAGCCGAATCTGCCAGCAAGGACACCAACCACTTCAATGCCAATCTCGATAAATTTAGCGACGGCCTGAACGAAAAACCCGAACCACAGCTACTCCAGCAACTGGTCGGCGCAATCATGCAGGGTACCCAGCTTATGCAGGGGTCTGTTTCGGCCTTGCAGGACAAGCTGCTGGAAAGCAAGAGTAAGGTCGAAAAATTGCAACAGGAACTTCAGAGTGCCAGAAGCGAAGCCCTGATTGATCCGCTCACCAAAACGCTCAATCGTCGCGGCTTTGATGCCCGAATGGAAAAGCTTGCCAGCAACGCTGAATTCGTGAGCAAACGGGTCAGCTTCCTGATGCTGGACATAGATTTTTTCAAGAAAATCAACGACACCTACGGCCACATGTTTGGCGACAGAGTCATCTGCGGCATTAGCGCGGCTCTCACGGCGCAGGTCAAGGGGCGCGATTCGGTTGCACGGCTGGGAGGCGAAGAATTTGCGATAGTCCTGCCCGACACGCCGATCCAGGGGGCATTCACCCTCGCCGAACAAATCCGTAAAAGCATCGAGCAAGCCAAAATCCGCAGATCGGCCAAGCACAAAGATGTGGGCGGCATCACGCTCTCCATCGGTATCGCCGACTGCGAAACCAACGGCGATTGGCGGGATGCGCTGAGCCGCGCAGACACCGCGCTGTATGTCTCCAAGAAAACAGGCCGCAATAAAACAACGGTTTACGACAGCGGCATGGAAAAAGTAGACACCAAATAAACGCCCCCGAATTTGCAAGTGTCTGAACCAGGATTGCAATTGCCGTGACGCAACGAAATCAGGGGCGTTGCAGCCATCCCTATGGAGGACTACGGACATTGCGCCGCAAGTTGTTCAAGACCTGCCGCGCGACACCCTTCCATCACCCGGACAAATATCCCGCATGAGGGGATTTTACCGCAGAGAGGCGCGCACCTGACTTACCGTCAATCCAGGTATGCGCCCCTGTAGTGGCAGGCAGGCCGCCACCCCAGTACCCCTCCACGGCACACCTCCCCGGCACACCTCATATTTTGCGTACTTTCACGGAATAGTTGCCCATCCCACTGGCACGATTGTAGTGCCGCACCTGTACAAAATAATCGCCAGAGATCAAATCTGTCGCAATGCGCGCGTTCGTTCCGATACCGGAATCATCGTCTTCCGCGATCAGGGTCGTTTCACTATTGGGTCCGAAAATTTTCATGACCACATCTGTTGGCCCCCGGGTATCAACCAGGTAACGTCCGTCAACTTTGGCGGTAAAGCGGAAAAGGTCTTCTTCGCCCACCATGCCGATAGAGGCTTGCGTCCTTGCTCGGGCGTTGATCTTGAGAACCGTCGCGGCAGAAACCGGCGTGCCAACTTTTGGATACATCCTTGCTCCGGCGATAAATTCCTTGTCCATGCGTGAGAGAACGTCATTTTGCCTGGTACCGATGCCATTCAACGTCCAGGAATCGGGAAAGAAATACAGCATGATGGACTCGGGGTCGAATGCAGTTCCTTTAAGCTGGTCTGCGCTGTATTTATCCAGAATATTGTGGCGCGTCTTCTGCTCATCCCAAAAATTAGGTGATTTTGCCATTTCACGAATGACAACCTGCTCGTTCCACTGAATACCTCCGGCAGGATTTTGATGCTCGTGCGCGAGTCCGATGGCATGTCCAAATTCGTGAGCTGCCGTACCGCCATCAAGGAAACCCAGGTTCATGGTAGGTGCATTCAAAGGGATGGAACTGCAATCAGTACCAATATAAGACCAGGCACCGTCACTGGCATCAAAAGCGATGCGAATGTCAGCATCCGGCGCGTTATTGAAATCGAACTGGATGTTGGCAACCTGCGTCCACCAAGCAGATTGTTGACGCACCGTAGCCTGCTGGCTAGCCGTGCCTCCCATGAATTTCACACGCAGCGTCGAGCCGTTCATCCACGTCTTGCCGATCGGCGCTATGGCACGCACCGCACCGCCGACGACACGCGAAACAGCCTGAGAGCGCATCATGTCACGAGGCAAAATACGATCAATACAAATTTTGGGTCTGTCAGACATTTCAACTTCCTCCTGTTTTAATGGCACTCAATGGGCAATCATGACAACGGACTCTTTCGCCCCGGATTACCGGCTCGCACCGTAGCGCCCCACTGACTGTCGGTCAATACGCCAAACGGTCTATGTATTTCGGCCTAGGCAGGCTGTCGGACTTGAAGAATCTAAGCGAATCGGGTTAAGCAGGCAAGCGGTGTCATGCTGCTGCACTCCAAGTCATTTCCAGCGCGCAGCACTCCAGGTTCGCCGCTGGCTCTCGTCCAGAAAACTCCAGGCAACAAAGCGGCTTTTTTTCTGCCCCTGCGCCATTTCCAGGGTTCGACTTTCCCGTACACCTGCTTTTTTCAGGGCGCGATAAACACCGGGCAGGCTGGCCGACTTTGAGATCAGGCTGGTGAACCACAAACAACATTCACAAAACGCGGCACTCTCGGCGACCATGCGACGCATGAACGCCTCCTCGCCGCCTGCACACCACAGTTCCGCGCCCTGCCCGCCGAAATTCAGCACAGGCTTTTGATCCGCGACTTTGCCCAGATTTTTCCATTTCCGCTGCGTGCCTGCGCAGGCTTCCGCCGCTGAAGCATGGAACGGCGGGTTACACATCGTCAGATCAAATGCCTCACCTGCCTGTACCACGCCCTTGAAGATCGCCTGCGAGGAGGCTTGCAAGCGCAAGGTAATGGCATCGTTCAAGCCGGCATTCGCATCCAGTATGCGTTGTGCATTTGCCAGCGCAGCGGGATCAATGTCCGTGCCAACAAACTGCCAGCCGAAGCTGCGATGACCGATGAGCGGGTAGATACAGTTCGCGCCGGTGCCGATGTCCAGCACCCGCACCCCGCGCGGAATCTCGCCGCCGTTACCATCAGCCAGCAAATCCGCGAGGTAATGGAGGTAATCCGCCCTACCCGGAATGGGCGGGCAAAGATACTGCGCGGGAATATCCCATCCTGAAATAGCGTATTCCTGCTGCAATAACGCGCGATTAAGCGCCCTCACAGCAACCGGATCGGCGAAGTCTACGGACTCGTCGCCGTATCCATTGGGCGACACAAAAGCGGCCAACTCCGGGCTGGCCGCAATCAGTTGCCTAAAATCATAGCGCCCCCGATGCGGGTTGCGCGGATGCAAACCCGTTTTCGCGGTCGGTGCGGCGCTACCCTTCGTTGCACCAGAGGGTTTATTTTTCATGACCGATTTCGCTTCAAAGTGAGTCCCCTTACAAAGAGGCAGGAGTTTATCCGATCTGCCCGGAGAATCGGTGTTGCCTAGACGGCCAAAGCACAGCCCAAGGTTCCGATGACTGCCAATGACGGTATTGATCTTAGGTAAACACTGATTTATTCGTCATTCCGGCGTAGGCCGGAATCCAGCGTCTTGATTCAAAAAGGTTTCCGCAAAAGCGGAAACGACAAGATCGAATAAATCAGTGTTTCCTTAGAAATAAAGGGGCTTGCTCTGTGCGCTAACGAACATGAGCAGACATACCTGAGGGTAATCGGAATTCGACATTCAACTCTGGTCGTTTTTGCCTTTGCGAGTGCAAAATTTACCAGAC
>JAVHSF010000317.1:0-12624 GCA_036172035.1 Gallionella sp.
ACTGGGTTCCCGCCTTCGCGGGAACGACAAAACCGAATAAATCAGCGCTTCCCTAGCGTCGGGCGCATTTTTTTTAGACATCAGCGGATGCAGGCGTATAATTCCGCGCTTGTTTGGATACGCTGGTTTTGTTGTTGACAATTTAGAGGTTGAAAATTAATTCAGGATGGATGTATTTAGCCTTTTACCAATAGACGTTGCAGGTGGTGTGGCGCTCCTGTGGATTGCGCTAGGCCTGTGCGGGCTGGCATTGCAAGGTTCGCCGCAGCTGATTTGCCGCGTGGTGTTTCCCGTGGGCGCGGTGTTTTCGCTGGCGCTGGCGATAACAGGTTTCTGGGCGCTGAGTGCGACCGCCAATATTGCGGTGTTGCCGCTGGGTCTGCCCGACCTGCCATTCCATCTGCGTTTAGACCCGCTTTCCGGATTATTTCTGATTCTGCTGGGTGGCGCGTCGTTCGGCGTGTCGTTATTCAGTAGCGGTTACTTCAAAGGCATGGCGGGTGAGGTGCTGGGCTTGTTGAGTCTGGAATATCACGTCTTCCTGGCCGGCATGGCACTGGTGATACTGGCGGACGATGCCTATATGTTCATGGTGGCGTGGGAAACCATGGCGCTGTCTTCCTACTTTCTGGTTACCACCGACCACAATATTCCCGATACCCGCAGGGCGGGTTTCCTCTATCTGTTGATCGCCCACGTCGGCGCGATTGCCATTCTGCTCAGTTTCGGGGTGATGCAGGGCGGACACGGTATCGGCGCTTATACTTTCGACGCGATGCGCGCCGCGCATCTTTCCTCTTCGTGGGCATCCATCGCGTTCCTGCTGGCGCTGTTCGGCTTCGGCGCGAAAGCGGGGGTGTTGCCGATGCATGTGTGGTTGCCGGAAGCGCACCCGGCAGCGCCTTCGCCGGTTTCCGCGCTGATGAGCGGTGTGATGCTCAAAACGGCCATTTACGGAATCCTGCGCGTCACCTTCGATTTGCTGGATGTGCAGATGTGGTGGTGGGGCGTGCTGGCGCTGGCGCTGGGGCTGATTACCGCCCTGTTCGGTGTGATGTTCGCCGCCGTGCAGGTGGATATGAAGCGGCTGCTGGCTTATTCTTCCATTGAAAACATAGGCTTGCTGCTGGTCGGTATCGGCCTGACGATTATTTTTCATGTTTATGGCAAGGATGCGCTGGCGGCTTTGGCGCTGACCGCAACGCTGTATCACAGCCTGAACCACGCCTGTTTCAAGAGTCTGCTGTTTGTCGGCACGGGTTCGATCATGCATGCCACCGGCGAGCGCAACATGGGGCGTATGGGCGGTTTGATCAAACAGATGCCGTGGCTGGCGGCGTTGATGCTGGTCGGGGTACTGGCGATTTCCGGTTTGCCGCCACTCAACGGTTTCGTCTCGGAATGGTTGCTGTTGCAGGCTTTCCTGCTTTCCCCCGGTTTGCCAAACAGTTACATAGACATGCTGGTGCCGGTTGCGGCGGCGGTCATCGCGCTGGCTGCGGCGTTGGCGGCCTATGTGATGGTGAAGTTCTTCGGTGTAATCTTTTTGGGGCAGCCGCGCGAGCAAAAGCTGGAACATGCGCACGATGCGGGCAGTTGGGAGTGCGCCGGCATGGTCTGGCTGGCGCTGGCCTGTGTGGTGCTGGGGCTGGCGCCGGTGTTCGTGGTGCAGCAAATTGACCATGTCTCGCAAATGTTGCTGGGTAGCCATCTGGGCAACGCGGCATCGGGCTGGATGTTGTTGACCCCGATGGATACCGAGCGCGCCAGCTACAGCCCGGTGTATTTCCTGCTGGCGGTGCTGGGCGTGATGCTGGTGACCACGCTGCTGGTCCGTCGTCTGTATCATGGCAGATTGCGGCGCGGTTCGGCGTGGGACTGCGGTTATCCCGCGCAGAACGCCCGAATGCAGGACACCGCCGAAGGATTCGGCCAGCCGATCCGGCGCATCTTCGATCCGTTCTTCAAGATTGAGAGCGTGCTGCCGACGGCGTTTGACGTGCAGCCGAAATATCATGCACTCAGCGAAGACCGGCTGTGGTATCTGCTTTATCTGCCGATGAAGCGGCTGGTTGAAAAACTGTCCGGCTGGGCATCCGTGCTACAACATGGCCATATTCATCTGTACCTGACTTACACCTTTGTGACGCTGATCGTTTTGTTGATTTTTGTATGAATAACCTAGTCGAAATAATCGCTCTGGTCACGTTCCAGCTCGCCCAGTTGTTGCTGGTGGTGCTTGCCGCCCCCCTGCTGACGGGCTGGGTGAGCCAGTGTCAGGCATGGTTGCAGAACCGCTCGGGCGCGGGCGTGTTGCAACCTTACCGGGTGTTGCACAAGCTGTTCGTCAAGGATGCGGTGATGGCGCACAACGCCTCGTGGTTGTTCCGCGTGACACCCTATATCGTGTTCGGTTGCATGTGGCTGGCGGCGGCGATCATCCCGATTCTGGCGGTTGATCTGCCCTTTTCGCGTGCCGCCGACGTGATCGCGCTGGTGGGCGTGTTCGGTGTGGCGCGGATTTTCATCGCGCTGGCGGCGATGGACATTGGCACCGCGTTCGGCACGATGGGCGCGCGCCGCGAGATGCTGGTGTCCTTCCTTGCCGAACCGGCGTTGCTGATGGTGTTGTTCACCGCCTCGATGATCAGCCACTCCACGCAACTGCCCAGTATTGTTGATGCGCTGGCGCATCACCAGTTCGTGCTGTATCCCAGCCTGGCTTTCGCCGCGCTGGCGTTTTCCATGGTGTTGCTGGCGGAGAATGCGCGCATTCCAGTGGACAATCCGAACACCCACCTCGAACTCACCATGATCCACGAGGCGATGATCCTCGAATATTCGGCGCGTCATCTGGCGCTGATCGAATGGGCCAGCAGCCTGAAATTATTCGCTTACTTCTCGATTGGCATCGCGTTATTTCTGCCTTACGGCATCACCGAAGCCGGAGATTGGGCGGGGTTGCCGCTGTCCATCCTGTTGCTGTTTATCAAGCTGACGCTGGCGGGCGCAGGCATGGCTTTGCTGGAAACGCTGATCGCCAAGATGCGCATCTTCCGTGTGCCGGAATTCCTCGGCACGGCCTTTTTGCTGGCGGTGTTGGGGCTGCTAATCCACTTTTTGCTGAAAGCCTGAGATGCAGATACCCTACGCGCTGCAATTCGTTGATTTTCTGTCCGCCTTACTGCTGCTGATCGTGTTTGCCATGCTGGCGCAGCGCCGCATCCTGTCGCTCATCAATCTGTTTGCCTGGCAGGGCGCATTGCTGACGGTCAGCACTTGCGTGGTGGCCTACTCGACCCACCAGCATCATCTGTATTATTCCGCCGCGCTGACACTGGTACTCAAGGTGATCCTGTTGCCCTGGCTGCTGCACCGGCTGATCCGCAAACTCAACGTGAAGTGGGATGTGGAAACGCTGATCAACATTCCATCCACCATGCTGGTCGGTATCGGTATCGTGATTTTTGCCTTTAACCTGGCCGCGCCGATTACCGAAATGGCCGAGGGTCTGACACGCGGGCTGATCGGTATCGCGCTGGCTTCCGTGCTGATGTCGTTGATGATGATGATGACGCGGCGCAAGGCGGTATCCCAGGTGGTGGCTTTCCTTTCTCTGGAAAACAGCCTGTTCTTCGCAGCCACCAGCGCCACGCAGGGGATGCCGCTGGTGGTCGAATTCGGCATCGCGCTGGACGTGATGGTGGCCAGCTTTATTTTCGGTATCTTCTTCTTCCAGATCCGCGAGACGTTCGACAGTCTGGACATTACCAACATGGAAAATCTCAAAGATGATTGATCTGCAACTTCTGGCGCTGTTGCTCACGCCGCTGTTGGGCGGCGCATTGCTGGCCATGTTCGGCTCGCGCGCGTGGGCGGCGGAATTAAACTCGGTGATGAGTTTCGCCACCTTCATCGCGTCGGTCATGTTGACGGTCAGGGTGGTGGATGCCGGCCCTCAAGTGGCGTTTGGCGAGCAGTTTTTCATAGACCAGTTCAACGTGTTTCTGGTTGCGCTGACCGCCTTCGTCGCCTTCACCACCTCGCTGTTTTCGCGCCCTTATATGCGCATCGAACAGCACCACGGCAAGCTCTCGACCGGCATGTTGCACCTGTATTACAGCATGTATCAGATGTTCACCTTCACCATGCTGCTGGGTCTCACCAGCAATAATCTGGGCATCATCTGGGTGGCGATGGAAGCGGCGACGCTGACCACGGTGCTGCTGGTGTCGCTGTACCGTACGCCCGCCAGCCTGGAAGCGGCATGGAAATATTTCATTTTGTGCGGGGTGGGGATCGCGCTGGCACTGTTCGGCACGATTTTGATGTATTTCGCCGCCGAGCGCGTGCTGGGCGAAGGCGGTACGGCGCTGCTGTGGACGCACCTCAACGCGGTCAAGGGCGACCTTGAACCGACCGTACTCAAGCTGGCGTTCATCTTCCTGCTGGTCGGCTATGGCACCAAAATCGGTCTGGTGCCGCTGCACAGCTGGTTGCCGGACGCACACGCCGAAGGCCCTACGCCTGTTTCCGCTGTACTCTCCGGTTTGTTGCTGAACGTGGCGTTGAACGCGGTAATGCGCAGCAAGGTGTTGGTGGACGGTTCGCTCGGTACGCACTTTGCGGGCAATCTGATGATGGGCTTCGGCCTGTTGTCGCTGGTGGTGGCCGCGCTGTTCCTGTCGCGGCAAAAGGACATTAAGCGCATGTTCGCCTATTCCTCCATCGAACATATGGGGCTGATCACCTTTGCCTTCGGCATGGGCGGGCCGGTGGCGACTTTTGCGGCGATGCTGCATATGACCATGCATTCGCTGACCAAATCCGCGATCTTTTTTGCCGTCGGCCACGCGGTGCAGAAATCCGGCACGCAGGTCATGGAAAATATCCGGGGCATGATGCAGGTCAGCCCCACCGTGGGTTGGGGGCTGATGCTGGGTACTTTGGCGATTCTGGGGATGCCGCCGTTCGGGGTGTTCGCCAGCGAATTTTTGATTATCACCACCGCGATGCACGAATATCCCTGGACCACCCCTATCCTGTTGACGGCATTGGGTATCGCTTTCGCGGCGATTTTCGGCAAGGTGCAGCCCATCGTGTTCGGCGAAACCACCGCGAAACGCCTGCCGCATCCCCCCGCGTTGATCCCGGTATTCCTGCATTTGCTGCTGGTGCTGATCCTGGGGCTGTATATGCCGTCCTATCTGGCAAACTGGTATCGCCAGGCTGCGGCGCTGTTGGGTTAAGGAACAAGACATGCCTATCACTCATCCCGGTTTGAAGTTGACGAAGTTGCCAGGCGCATTGCCTGTCTGGCAGGCGACCATCGCGCGCGACGACCTGCACCCTGTCTGCCAAAACGTGGCGGACGGCGGGGGTCGCCTGCTTGCCTTGTGGGGCAGCGACCAGCGCAGCCTTGATTCTGGCGCAGGCGGTTTTGCCCTGCATGTCGTTTTGCTCAATGAAGCGGGGATGGTTTGCCTGCATTTGCCGTTAGCGGCAGAACAGCCGGTTTATCCCGATGTCAGTGCCATCTTTCCGGTGGCGAACCGCATGCAGCGCGCGGCTTACGATATGTTGGGCATTTATGCGAGCGAAGGCCGCGACCACCGTAAATGGCTGCGCCACGCGGCCTGGCATAGCGGCAGTTTTCCCTTGCGCAAGGACTTTGCCGCCATGCCGCCATTTAGCCTGGAGGCGACGGATGCCAGGTTAAGCCGGTCAGGCAAGGCGAAACGCGCCAGGCTGACAGCCAGACAAATTGATGCCGAGACCGATGTGGCGATGGCTACTCAAGCGGTAGCGCAGGTTGAAGTCATGCAAGCGGAGTCGGACGATTACCCGTTTGTGTCGGTTGAAGGGCAGGGCGTGCATGAAATCGCGGTAGGACCGGTTCATGCAGGCATTATCGAACCGGGACATTTCCGTTTCTCCATCGTGGGGGAAAAGGTGCTGCGCCTCGAACAACGCTTCGGCTATACCCACAAGGGAATAGAAAAACGATTTGAAAACATGAGTTTGTCGCAGGGTGCGAAGCTCGCGGGGCGGGTGAGCGGGGATAGCACGGTGGCGTACGCCTGGGCCTATGCGATGGCGGCGGAAAGCATCGCCGATGTGATGCCGCCGGATTGTGCCTTGTGGCTGCGTGGGCTGTTTCTGGAACGCGAGCGTATCGCCAACCACCTCGGCGATTTGGGCTATCTGGGCAACGATGTCGCCTTCTCGTTCGGCTTCGCCCAGTTCTGGATATTGAAAGAGCAGGTATTGCGCAACAATGCCGCCTTGTTCGGACACCGTTATCTGATGGACAGGATTATTCCGGGCGGAGTGGCGGTGGGGCTGGCGGAATCGGGCAAGCAGACGCTGCTTGCGGAATGCGCGCTGCTGGAAAATGAAGCGCGCCGTTTGCGGAGTATCTACGAGGAACATGCCGCCGTGCAGGACCGCTTTATCGGTGCCGGATGCGTGGCACCAGCGCTGGCCTCGAAACTGGGTCTGTGCGGTCTGGCGGGACGCGCCAGTTCGCAGTCCTGGGATACGCGCGCGCAGTTCCCTTGTCCTCCCTACGACAAGCTGGATGTGCAGATGGCGACGCATCACAACGGCGACGTGGCGGCGCGGGTGATCGTGCGCTTCGACGAATTGTTCGAGTCGCTGCGCCTGCAACGCGAGATCATCGCCAATCTGGTCGGCGGAGACCTGCTGGTTCAGCCACTGGCGCACCTGCCGCCGGATGGTTTCGGTATCGGCGTGGTGGAAGGCTGGCGCGGCGAGGTGATGGTGGCGATTCATACCGACGCAAAAGGCGGCCTGACGCGCGTTCACCCGCATGACCCTTCCTGGCAGAACTGGCCGGTGCTGGAACACGCCATCATGGGCAATGTCGTGCCGGACTTCCCGCTGATCAATAAATCGTTCAATCTAAGCTACTCGGGACAGGATTTGTAATGTATCAAATCATTAAACAGATCATCAAAACGGGCATCAAGACCGAAGCTGCGCCGCTGCCCGATGAGTCCATGCGCTGCGCCGAACAACGCTTGCAGCAGCAGATTCTGGATGTGTTTGGCGGCGCGCTGGCGATCCGCTTTGTGGATGCCGGTTCGTGCAACGGCTGCGAGCAGGAGATTCACGCCGTCAACAATGCCTATTACAACCTTGAAGGTCAGGGCATCAAGTTCGTCGCCAGCCCGCGCCACGCCGACATGTTGCTGGTCACGGGGCCGGTGTCGCGCCATATGGAAGTCGCCTTGAAGCGCACCTTTGACGCGACCCCCGATCCCAAGTTGGTGGTGGCTATCGGCGATTGCGCATTTGACGGTGGAATGTTTGGCGAAAGCTACGCGAGTTGCGGCAGAGTCTCCAACGTCATTCCGGTGGACGTGGTGGTCAAGGGATGTCCGCCCACGCCCACCCAGATTATGCAAGGCATCCTCACCGCCCTCACGGGGGCGCATGAAGTTCAGGAATAAACCGCTGCACCAAGCCGCGCAAATGATACGCCATCAGCTTGGGCAAATGCTCGTGTTGACGGCAGAACAGCAAACTACGGCAAACTCCGAAAAGCCCTATTTATCCGAGAAGGACGGCATACTCTCGCTCAATTTTGACGGCTTATCGGTGCAAAGCGAGATGTTCATTGATGCGCCGGACGATTTGGTGATCGGCTATACCCGCGCCATGATGAGTTTTTTGTTGCTCGAACCCGAACCCAAACGCGTTGCCATGATAGGCCTGGGCGGCGGCTCGCTGGCCAAGTACTGTTACCGTTATTTGCCCGCAACAAAAATCGTCGTAGTCGAGATCAATGCGGATGTGATCGCCTTGCGCAACGAGTTTGCCATTCCCGCCGATGACGCGCGTTTTCGGGTGTTGCTGGGCGACGGGGCGGCTTGGGTGCGTGACACGCTGGAAGCCCCCGACGTGCTGGTCGTGGATGGCTTCGATGCGCAGGGATTGCCCGCGCCATTGAGCAGCCAGCGTTTTTATGACGACTGTTTCGACGCGCTGGCGGACAACGGCATCATGGCGGTGAACTTGTGGGGCGGCTACCCAAATTACGCCAGCTATGTGGCACGCATCAACAACAGCTTTGCTTACCGTACGGTGATTGTGGATGCCGACGACAGCGTCAACAAGATCGTCCTGGCCGTCAAAAATCCCCAGTTTCCGCCCGCTTTGTCCCGCATCCGCCACCACGCAAACCTGCTGGATTTGACGCACCCGATGAATTTTCAGGCCAAAGCCAACAAACTGATCCGCGCCTTTTCCGTACAGGAAAAGTCCTGATTTTAGAAAAAGTGGGTCTTGCCCAACAGGCCGTGCGTAGCCCGGCTTGCACCGGGTTTGAACCCGGCGCCTGGCTATTGGATACGCATTCCGGGTTGTGCGCCATCGTCCGGTGACAGGATGAACAGGCCGGGTGTCTCGCCGGAAGCGGCCAGTACCATGCCTTCCGATAGACCAAATTTCATTTTGCGCGGGGCGAGGTTGGCGACCATCACCGTCATGCGGCCTTTCAGTTGCTCGGGGTCGTAAGCCGATTTGATGCCGGCAAACACGGTGCGCGTCTTACCTTCGCCGATGTCCAGCGTCAGCTTGAGCAGCTTTGCTGCGCCTTCGATATGTTCGGCGTTGACGATCCGCGCCACGCGCAAGTCTATCTTGCTGAATTCATCAATCGAGATGGTCTCGGCTATCGGCGCGATGTTATTCCCCTCGCCCGCAGGCGGGAGAGGGGTTAGGGGTGAGGGTTCGAGTTGCTGCGCTTCCGCATGGCGTGCGGGCGAGTGTGATACGGTCACGGGTTTCAGGCTTTCCTGATTGGCTTCGACCATCGCCGCGATCAGCTTGGGGTCGAGGCGGGTCATGAGGTGTTCAAATTTATTTATAGCAAGATGTTTTTGTTGGATGTCGAAATAAAATTGAACATCCATCTTGCTACTAAGCAACAAATCTCCAGAATTAACAGATGGATTGTCGATAGACCGGAATAATCTCAAACCCTCTAAAGCAGTCTTTGGTAACACTGGATATAAATAAACTGACATTTCCTGAAAGCCATGCAAAGTGAATGAGCATATCCTGTGCAGTTGCTCTTTTTTTTGCGCGTCATCCGTTTTTTTTGCTAACTCCCATGGCTTTTCTCGATCAAATCTGGAATTGATTGTATCGGCCAACGCCATAATTTCGCGAATTGCTTTCGCGTAGTCACGCTTTTCATAGGCTTCAACAATTGCATCTCTGTAGTTGGTGGGTGTTCCCATAATGCTCGGCGATATCAGGCCTGGCCCAACAAGGTGTTCGGCAGACAATATTCTGCCGTTAAAAAATTTTGTAATAAAACCTGATGCGCGGCTGGCGATGTTGATGTATTTGCCAATCAGATCGCTGTTCACCTTGGCGACAAAATCTTCGAGGTTGAGGTCTATGTCTTCCATCGTGCCGTTGATCTTGGCGGCGTAGTAGTAACGCAGGTATTCGGTGTTTTTGATGTTATCCACATAGCTCTTCGCGGTAATGAACGTGCCGCGCGACTTGCTCATTTTCTCGCCGTTCACGGTGAGGAAGCCGTGCGCAAACAGCCTGGTAGGTGTCCTGAAACCTGCCTGCTTCAGCATCGCAGGCCAGAACAGCGCGTGGAAATACAGAATGTCCTTGCCGATGAAGTGATACAGCTCGGTGCTGGAATCCGGCTTCCAGTATTCGTCGAAGTCTATCCTCGATCCTGAATCCTCAATCCTGCTGTTGCACAGTTGCCGGAAGCTGCCCATGTAGCCCACTGGCGCATCCAGCCACACATAGAAATACTTGCCCGGCGCATCGGGAATCTCGAAGCCGAAGTAGGGCGCGTCGCGCGAGATGTCCCAGTCGGACAGCTTGTTTTCACCCTCCGCGCCCAGCCATTCCTGCATCTTGTTGGACGCTTCGGTTTGCAGCGATCCGCTCTTCGTCCATGCGCGCAGGAATTGCTGGCAGGTATCGGCGGAGAGTTTGAAGAAGTAGTGGTCGGAGTTGCGCATTTCCGGCTTTGCCCCCGATACGGCGGAGAACGGCTCGATGAGATCGGTGGGGGCGTAGGCTGCGCCGCACACTTCGCAGTTGTCGCCGTACTGGTCTTTGGCGTGGCACTTGGGGCATTCGCCCTTGATGAAGCGATCCGGCAAAAACATGTTTTTGACCGGGTCGTAAAATTGTTCGATGGAACGCACTTCGATCAGACCTTTATCCCTGAGCGTGCGATAAATGGTCTCGGCGCAAACCCGGTTCTCCTCGGAATTGGTCGAGCCATAGTTGTCGAACCGGACATGGAATGCGGCGAAGTCGTCGTAATGTTCCTGCCAGACGCGCGCGATCAACTGTTGCGGGGTGATGCCTTCGTTCTCGGCGCGCAGCATGATGGGCGTGCCGTGGGTGTCGTCGGCGCACACGTAGTGGCAGGTGTTGCCGCGCATCTTCTGGAAGCGTACCCAGATGTCGGTCTGGATGTATTCGACCAGGTGGCCCAAGTGGATGCTGCCGTTGGCGTAGGGCAGGGCGGAGGTGACGAGAATTTTGCGCTGGGTCATGAGATCGTGCCGGAATGCTGTAAAGGCGCGCATTTTAGCAAATCGCGCGCACTGGCGGCGAATTGGTTAGAATTGCGCCCTTGTATTGAATCAACCGAATAGGGGTAGTGATGAATTTTAGCGAAGCGGAAGTGCAAAGTGCGTTGAAGAATCTGATCGATCCGAATACCAAAAAGGATTTCGTCAGCGGTAAATCTTTGAAAAACATCAAAATTTCTGGATGCGATGTGTCGCTGGATATTCTGCTGGGCTATCCGGCCAAAAGTGTCTGGGATGAGATACGCGCAAGTGTCGAAGCTCACCTCAAGACTTCACTGCCGGGAGTGGGCAAGGTCAGCGTCAGCGTGTCCAGCAAGGTCGTGCCGCACGCGGTGCAGCGCGGCGTGAAGCTGGTTGAGGGCGTGAAAAATATCATCGCGGTAGCCAGCGGCAAGGGGGGCGTGGGTAAATCCACCACCGCCGTGAATCTGGCGCTGGCTCTGGCCGCCGAGGGCGCGCGCGTCGGCATACTGGATGCGGATATTTATGGTCCGTCGCAACCGATGATGCTGGGCATTTCCGGTCAACCCAAATCGCGCGATGGCGAGTCTATCGAGCCTATGGTCAATTATGACATCCAGTCCATGTCTATCGGTTACATGATCGCGGGCGACGATGCGCCGATGATCTGGCGCGGTCCGATGGTGACGCAGGCGCTGGATCAGCTGTTGCGTCAGACGCGCTGGGATAATCTGGACTATCTGGTGGTGGATCTGCCGCCGGGAACGGGCGACATTCAGCTCACGCTGTCGCAGAAAGTGCCGGTGACGGGTGCGGTGATTGTCACCACCCCGCAGGACATCGCGCTGCTGGACGCGCGCAAGGGGCTGAAAATGTTCGAGAAAGTCGGCATCAAGATCGTCGGTATCGTGGAAAACATGAGTACGCATATTTGTTCCAACTGCGGCCACGAAGAGCCTATCTTCGGCGCGGGCGGGGGCGAAAGGATGTGTGCCGACTATGACGTTGAATTTCTTGGCAGCCTGCCATTGGACATCCGCATCCGTGAACAGGCAGATTCCGGTAAGCCGACGGTGGTGGCGGATCCTGACGGCGCGATTGCCAAAGTGTACAAACAGATTGCCCGCCGCATCGCGGTAAAGGTCGCGGAAATGGCGCAGGATCATAGCGCGGCATTCCCGAAAATCGTGGTTCAAAATACGTAAAGGAGAGAGAAGGGATAAGGGATGAGGGTGAATGGGGCAGCGGCGCGCTGTTTTACCCACTTGCCACTTACCACTTACCACTTCCCATAAATCATGAGCATCAAATCAGACAAATGGATACGCCGCATGGCGCAGCAGCACGGCATGATCGAGCCTTTTGAGCCGAACCAGGTGAAAGAGGTGGATGGCCGCCGCATCGTGTCTTACGGCACGTCCAGCTATGGTTACGACATCCGCTGTTCCAATGAATTCAGGCTGTTTACCAACATCAACAGCACCATCGTTGACCCGAAAAATTTCGATCCGAATTCCTTCGTCGAGGTGAATGGAGATCATTGCATCATCCCGCCCAACTCCTTCGCGCTGGCGCGCACGGTGGAATATTTTCGCATTCCGCGCTCGGTGCTGACCGTGTGTCTGGGTAAATCCACTTACGCGCGTTGCGGCATCATCGTCAACGTCACGCCGTTCGAGCCGGAATGGGAGGGCTATGTGACGCTGGAATTTTCCAACACCACGCCGCTGCCCGCCAAGATTTACGCCAACGAAGGCATCGCGCAAGTGTTGTTCTTCGAGAGCGATGAAGTCTGCGAAACGTCCTACAAAGACCGTGGCGGCAAATATCAGGGGCAGGTCGGCGTGACCTTGCCGAAGATGTAATCGCCGTGTCACGCGACCAGCCGATAATCTGGCGTTCGCCCAAGGGAGAAATCATCGCCTGCGTGGAAAAGAACAAGGTGATGCAGGAAAATCTCGAAGAAATCCGTCAGGTTTGCCAGGACGCGCTGGAAGATGCCGTGTTGATGGGCTGCGACGAACAGCAGTTCCGTGCCGTGCTGGCCGTGTTG
>JAVHSF010000318.1:0-2714 GCA_036172035.1 Gallionella sp.
TGGCGTGCGAAGGCGATTCCAAGTGGACGTTCTTCGATGGTAACTATCAGGAATACGAAGCTGATAAACGTAAACGGTTAGGCGAGGAAGGAGCCAAGCCTAAGCGGATTCGGTATAAGCCGATTAGTCGGTAAATCAACAGAGAAGCCGTGCGCCCTGAGCCAGTCGAAGGGTGAACGGCCTCTGTTTAAGCTAAACTAGCAGCAGACAGTTCACCACAAATCAAGGAGATCATCATGCAAGCCATCGAATTTAACTCGCATCTTGAACACGGGCAGATCGCTGTGCCCAAAACTCTCCATTTGGTAGAAGGTCAGCCAGTCAGAGTACTGATTCTGCTGGATGAGGCTGCACGCGCAAGTCGTAGTGAGATCAAGAATGTTTGGGAACGCACAGCGGGTGCATGGCAGGGTGGCGCTCTTGTTCGAGAACCGCAGGGCGAGTATGAGCAACGGCTGGAGCTGAAATAATGCTTTACCTGCCAGATACCAATGTCTGGATTCACCATCTCAATCCGGCTTCTTCCATCGTTAAAACAAAGCTCGCAACTTATCCTCCTTCACAAATTGCATTGTGTGATGTAGTGAAAGCCGAGTTGTACTACGGCGCATACAAAAGTGCACGACGCGAAGTAAATCTGGCATTGCTCGAAACTTTGTTCTCTGAATTTTCCAGCTTTGCATTTGAAAGCGAAGCAGCTCGGATTTTTGGGCACATTCGTGCAGACCTATCACATAAAGGCACGCCCATCGGCCCTTACGATTTGCAGATAGCGGCCATCGCGTTGGCGAATGATTGCGTTCTGGTAACACATAACACGGGTGAGTTTTCACGCATTGCGGGTTTGAAGCTGGAAGATTGGGAAGCGGGGAAATGATTGCGAGGCTGCTCCTGAAGTCTCACACATCCTGGCCTGCGAAGGCGATTCCAAGTGGATGTTCTTTGACGGCAACTATCAGGAATATGAAGCGGACAAGAAGAAGCGTTTGGGTTGAGAGGGAGCCAAGCCTAAGCCGATTAGCCGATAGTTCGAGTATCAGCTTGGCAAACCATATCACTTAGTGATATGGTTTGCGCCCTAAAGAAGAATTACTGTGCCTCTATTCAAAACCAAAATCTTTCATCAATGGCAGAAGAAGGAATACATTCCTGACACATCACTGTGTGCTGCTATTGATGAGATGGCTCAAGGTTTGATTGATGCGAATCTGGGCGGCGGATTGGTAAAAAAACGCATTGCTCGTGCGGGTTCGGGTAAAAGTTCTGGATTTAGGACGTTGTTAGCAACCAACAAAAATGACAAATGGATTTTTGTTTATGGCTTCGCCAAAAATGAACGAGACAATATCAACAATCAGGAAGTGTTGGCGTTAAAGAGGTTGGCTACAGTATTGCTTGGCATGAATGAGGAAGCCGTTAAGCAATTACTTGCCAATAATGAGTTGAAGGAGATTTGCAACCATGAAAAGTAAAATTCTCGATGCAGTACATCAAACAGCCACAGGGCTGCACAAGTCCGGTGTCATTGCCGATGTGACCATGCGCGACTTCGATAAACTTTGCTTGCAACCCGTACGCCTCATGCAACCCGCGCAAATTAAAAAATTGCGCGAGCAAGCCAAGCTCAGCCAATCCGTATTTGCAGCGTATTTGAACACCAGCGTTTCAACGGTACAAAAGTGGGAAATTGGCGAAAAAAAACCTAGCGGCATTGCACTCAAACTTTTAAACATCGTTGAGCGCAATGGATTGGATGTGTTGGTTTAATTTTGCCAATTGATTGAAACCCATGACAACACCTTGGCGCATCAGCGATGCACGAAGAAATAAAATTGCGTGGTGGTGTGCGGGTGGTGGATAAGTGAGAGGGGAAACGTGGTCTGTCGCCGATTTTTCGCGATTGTTCGATTTTTGCTATAGACTAACCACCATTAGTTCACCTGGAGGTCGCCATGCTTACCGTCAACATTCACGATGCAAAAACTCAATTATCCCGTCTCGTGGAGCAGGCAGCGCAGGGCGAGGCGTTCATCATCGCCAAGGCGGGCAGGCCGATGGTCAAAGTGATTCCGCTGGGTAAGGCGGAAACTTCCAGTCGCCTAGGGTTTATGGTCGGCGAATTTTCTGTCCCCAATGATTTCGATCAGATGGGCGGTAACGAAATTGAGGGTTTGTTTGAAGGTAAAGCGGCGTGAATCTGCTGCTCGATACTCACTTGTTGCTGTGGGCAGCCAGCGAGCCAGAGCGTATCTCGGAAAAAGCGCGCGCTTTGCTGATTGACCCCGCTAATCAGCTCATATTCAGTGCCGCCAGCTTGTGGGAAATCACCATCAAAAATAGCCTTGAACGGCCTGATTTCAAAGTGGACGCGAGACGCTTATGGCGCATGTTGCTGGTCAACGGCTACCGCGAATTGGCCGTGACCAGTGAACACACCATCGCCGTAAATGAACTGCCGCCCATCCACAAAGATCCGTTCGATCGCATCTTAGTCGCTCAGGCGCGCGTGGAAAGCTTGTTGCTACTGACTGCGGACAAGATGGTGGCGAAGTACGGGGAAGGGGTGCAGGAAGTATGAAAGTGTCTCGACCAGAGCGATCACCGATTGAGTGAGAGTCTGTTCGCCCTGAGTAGCCCGCGCAGCAAGCGTATTGAAGAATTTGCATTGTTCAAGTTAAATCAGCATCTACCTAACGGTAGTAGCCATCCACCTT
>JAVHSF010000319.1:0-2551 GCA_036172035.1 Gallionella sp.
CAGGCTGCTAGCCGTTTGCCCCGAACATCATTCGCTTTGCGACGAAACGCTTGGCAAACGGCAGGCAGTCCAGCGCACTCAGCGAAGCGGCGCGCGCGGCACCCACCAGCGCCAGGTCGTTGGAGAACAGGCGCACCAGGCTGTCGGTGAAACGGATGCCCGCTTCGCGATCCAGACGGCGACTGTTGCGATAGCCTTGCAACATGGACTCCGTACCCAACGTTTCAGGCGCGGCATCCAGTATTTCCTGTGCCAGATCCCACGCGTCGCGCAAGCCCAGGTTGAATCCCTGTCCGGCTACCGGGTGCATGGTTTGCGCGGCATTGCCGAGCAGTACGACATGCGGCATCGGCGATTGCAGCGGGGCTTTTTTTAGTCCCAGCGCGAAGCTGGCGCGCGTGCCGACAGTCAAAAATTCCCCGACCCGGTCGCCAAAATGCTGGTGCAGTTCGGCGAGGAAAGTCGCGTCATCCCAGCCCAGCATTTCCTGGATGCGTTGATGCGGCGCAGTCCAGACGATTTCGTAACCGTCCTGGTAAGGCAGCAGCGCCAGCGGGCCTTGCGCGGTGAAACGTTCAAACGCGGTGTCGGCGCGGGGTGCTGCGCAGGTGACGTGGGTGATGACGGCGCTCTGCCCGTAGTCGCGCATTTCCGGCGGATAGCGTTGCGCCAGCAGTCTGCCACCGTCGGCGACCACCGCGAGGCGGGCGCGCAGGGTGTGTTCCGCGCCTTCCGCCGCGCCGCGTTCCGGGCAGGTTTTCCGGTAGTTGATGACGGCATGACCGGTTTCGCTGTCCAGTTGCGTGACGTTCGCGCCAAAAATCATATTAACCCCTTTTACTTCCGGGGAAGAGTGGCAGGGGGAGAGGGGCGTTTGCAGCGCGTTGGTCAGCGCATCTTGCAGTGCCGGATAAGGCAGCACATAGCCCAGTTCCGGGACGTTCATTTCCCCCGCGCGCAGCACGGCGCGCCCGAAACTCTGCTTCTGGGAAATGTGGATGGTGCGGATGGCCGACACGTCGCTGATTTTGTCCCAGACCGCCAGTCGCTCCAGCAACAAACGGCTGCCGTAAGACAAGGCCAGCGCCCGCGCGTCCCCGCTGGCCGCATTTGCCGGGCGCGCCTCCAGCACGCAGATTTTCAGATGGCTGCCGCGCAAGGCCAGCGCCAAAGCTGCGCCTACCGGCCCGCCGCCGATGACGGCGATGTCGTAGCTGGCATCATCACTCATGGCGCATGACCTCCTCGATCTCGTTGACTGTCTTGGGCGCTTGCAGGGTAAGCACCTCGTTGCCGGTAGAGGTGATCGCCACATCGTCCTCGATGCGAATACCGATGTTCCACAAGGCTTGCGGCACGTTGTCGGCGGGGCGGAGGTAGCAGCCGGGTTCGACGGTCAGCACCATGCCGGGTTGCAGCGGTCGCCACTTGTTATCAATCTTGTAATCGCCCACGTCATGCACGTCCAGTCCCATCCAGTGGCCGGTGCGGTGCATGTAAAACTGCTTGTAGCTGCCGCTCTCCAGCACGCCGTCCACGCTGCCGTGGCACAGTTTCAGGTCTATCAAGCCTTGCGCCAGGACTTTCAAGGCGGCGTTGTGCGGGGCTTCCCAGTCGTTGCCGGGCAGGGCTTCGGCAATCGCGGCGGCTTGCGCGGCGAGGACGATTTCGTAAACCTCTTTTTGCGCGCCGATGAATCGCCCGTTTACCGGATAGGAGCGGGTGATGTCGGAAGCATAGCCGTTGAGTTCACAGCCCGCATCTATCAGCAGCAGGTCACCGTCCTTGAGCTGGGCGTTGTTGGCGATGTAATGCAGTACGCAGGCGTTTGCGCCACCTGCGACGATGGAAGTGTAGGCGGGATCGCGCGCACCAGAGCGGCAGAATTCGTGCAGTAGTTCGGCCTCGACCTGGTATTCAAACTGGCCGGGGCGGGTGAATCGCATCGCGCGGCGGTGGGCGGCGGTGGAGATGGCGGCGGCGCGGCGCAACACATCGAGTTCATGCAAGTCCTTGAATAATCTCATTTCATTGATCAGCCCGCGCACGTCGCGCAACTCGTCCGGCGCGGTGATGCCGCTGCGCGCCTTGGCCTGAACGGCGTTGCGCAATTTGAGCAGGCGCTGATCCCAGCCCACATCTGCGCCCAGCGGATAGAACAGGGTGGGTTGGTTGCCCATCAGTTCGGTCAGCTTTTCGTCCAGTTGCGCGATGGGGTAGGCGGCATCGAAGCCGAATGCGTCGCGGGCGGCCTCCGGGCCGTAGCGGTAGCCGTCCCAGATTTCGCGTTCCAGATTCTTTTCGCGGCAGAACAGGATGGACTGGGGTTTGTCATCACCGCCCGCGACCAGCACCAGCACCGCTTCCGGTTCGGCAAAGCCGCTCAGGTAATAAAAGCTGCTGTCGAAACGGTAAGGGTAATCGGTGTCATTGTTGCGGCGCTGCTCGGGCGCGGTGGGAATGATCGCGATGCCGCGCTGCATGAGGGCTAACAGGCGGGCGCGGCGTGGGGCGTAAATGGACAGTTCAGTCATCGGTAATGGCATCGGTA
>JAVHSF010000319.1:2651-12448 GCA_036172035.1 Gallionella sp.
GGGGATGCGCAGCATCAAGGGTTTTGTGCCTTTCATGCTCAAAACCCGTACCCCGTCGGTGCTTGTTGGGGCGGTTCGAGTTCGTTGAGCAGGTTGAGCAGGGGCTTGAGATCAATGTAGCGTTCGCAGGCGGCGCGCAAGTAGGCCATCACCAGCGGCATGTCTTTGAGGTAGCCGTCCTTGCCGTCGCGGTGATACAGGCGGGCGAAGATGCCCAGCACCTTGATGTGGCGCTGTACGCCCATCATTTCGTAATCGCGGTAGAACGCGCCGAAGTCCTCGCCTACCGGCAAGCCCGCCTCGCGCGCCTTTTGCCAGTAGCGGATCAGCCAGTCCATGATTTCCGGTTCTTCCCATTTGATGTAGGCATCCTTGAACAGCGAGGCCAAGTCGTAGGTGATCGGACCATACACTGCGTCCTGGAAGTCAATGATGCCTGGGTTCGGTTCGGTGACCATCAGGTTGCGCGAATGGTAGTCGCGGTGTACATAGACGCGTGGCTGAGCCAGGTTATTAGTGATGATGCGGTCGAACACCTGTTCCAGCTTTACCTGCTGTTTGTCGGTCAGCGTGATGCCCAGATGTTTGCCGATATACCACTCCGGGAACAGTTCCAGCTCGCGGCGCAGCAAGGCTTCGTCGTAGGGCGGAAATTCGTTTGCGCGCGAAGCGAGTTGAATTTTGATTAGCGCATCGGTTGCCGCACCATACAGGCTGCGGGCATTTTCAGCCGTCAACGCTTGCAGATAGGTGGTGTTGCCAAGATCGGACAAGAGCAGAAATCCTTGCGCCAGAGCTTCGGCATAGACATGGGGAACATGCGTTCCCGCAGCCTCGAACAGGCGCGCGACATGCAGGAAAGGGCGGCAGTCTTCGTGCTGCGGCGGTGCATCCATGACGATGCGCGTCGAACCGTCGGCGAAAGTGGCGCGGAAATAGCGGCGGAAGCTGGCATCGGCGGAGGCGGGTGCGAGGCTGAAAGGTTGGTCGGGGAATTGGCTGTGCAGCCAGAGGGTGAGTTCTTGTTGGCGTTGCATAATGTCGGCTTTTACATGGGTCTTGGTGTAAACTTGCGCAAGTTTACCATCATGCCAAGACTATGCGTTTCCGTATCAAACCTGTCGTTCTCACTTTGTGGTGCGTTTTTAGCCATTCTGCCCTGGCGGAAGAGGCGCGCGCGCTACCCGCCACGCCGCCCGCATCGCCCGCAACACAACAGGAACCGGTGTTCGTCGAGGCAGACAAACTGGAGGGTAAAAAGGAAAATCAGGTCGAGGCTACGGGCAACGCGATTTTGCTCAATACCAACCAGACCGTGCGCGCCGATCGCCTGTTATATGACCAGCAGACGAGTGATGTGGATGGGCTGGGGTCTGTCGTGGTCGAGCAGGCGGGCAGCACGATCAGCGGCCCGCATCTCAAGTTGAATCTGGATACCAATGCCGGATTCATGGAGCAACCGAATTTTTATTTGAAAGAAAATGAGGGACGCGGTAGCGGGGATAGGTTGCACATCCAGGATAGGCAACACTACACCCTGGATAATGCGACTTATACGACTTGCCCTGCCGGTAACGATGACTGGCTGATGAAAATGTCCAGCCTGGAAATAGATCGTAAAGAACAGGTAGGCACCGCCTATAACACGCGCGTGGAATTTATGAGTGTACCCATCCTGTACACGCCGTGGTTGGATTTCCCCTTGAGCGGGCAGCGCAAATCCGGTTTTCTGTCGCCTACCATTGGCGGCACGAATAAGGGCGGCTCAGAGCTGACGATGCCTTATTACTGGAACATTGCGCCGAATCGCGATGCAACCATTGCGCCGCGTATCATGGCCAAGCGCGGGCTGATGCTGAATAATGAATTCCGCTATCTGGAAGCGAGTTATGGCGGTGAATTGCATCTGGATGTGTTGCCCGGCGATACGCTGGCAAAACGTGATCGCAGTCGTTTTGGCTTGAGGCACGGCCAGTCGTTTGGCGGCGGCTTCAGCGGGCAGATCAATTTCAACCGCGTCTCGGATAATGCCTATTACCGGGATTTATCCGATTCCATGACCACCACCTCGCAGGTCAACCTGTTGCAGGATGCGTCCTTGAGTTATGCCGGTGGTGGGTGGGGCAGCACCGCTCGCGTACAGCAATACCAGACTTTGCAGGATCCGCTTTTACCGATAGCCGTACCCTACGCCCGTTTGCCGCAGATCACCCTGAATGCGGTACAAAATTACTCCGGTGCCCAGGTTGTTTTTGCCGGCGAGTATGTGAGCTTTAGCCATCCCACGGCATTGAATGGCCAGCGTCTGGTGCTTAACCCCAGCGTCAGCTATCCGTTAATCAACGCACCGGCGTATTACCTTACGCCCAAAGTTTCATTGCATAGCACCAGTTATGTGATGGGCGCGAACAATGCCACGGCAGTGCAAAATACTTTACGCACCCTGCCGCTATTTAGCGTGGATAGCGGTGCGGTGTTTGAGCGCGATGTCAGGCTGTTCGGTAACAACTATCTGAATACGCTGGAGCCGCGTGCCTACTATGTGTATGTACCCTATAAACAACAGGATAGGTTGCCCGTTTTTGACACGGCTCAGGCACCCTTCAGCTACGCGCAAATGTTCACCGAGAATCGTTTCTACGGGAACGACCGGATCGGCGATGCCAACCAGGTCACGCTGGCTGTCATCTCGCGTTTTCTGGGGGAGGAGGATGGCACCGAACGCTTGAAGTTGATGGCCGCCCAACGCTTCAGTTTCAAAACGCCACAAGTCAATCTGGTTGCCCCGAACACGACAACTAACAAGTCGGATATTCTGCTCGGTGCATCAGGCCGTGTCAGCCAGGCATGGTCGCTGGATAGCGAGTTGCAATATAGTCCCAGTCTGTCCAGGATTCAGCATTACAATATCGCCGCTCGTTATCGTCCGGAAGCGGGCAAGGTGCTTAATCTGGGCTACCGTTTCATCGGTGATTCGCTCGGCAGTTTGATTACAGGAGCCATTTTCCCTACCGGTAATGTGTTTATCAATGGCATCAACTACCCGACTTTCGGTGGCGTGCCTTACACTACGCTAGGCGGGAACAACTACTCGGTCATTTCGCCCGGCTTGCGCCAAATCAATATTTCTGGACAATGGCCTCTTTCCCGTCGTTGGAGCGCAGTCGGCCAGTGGAGTTATTCCTATCTGGACAGCCGCCTGTTGAGCGGCATTGCAGGGCTTGAGTACAATCAGGATTGCTGGACGCTGAGGCTGGTGGCACATAGTTTTACGGTTGGCACGCAGCAAACCAGCACGGGGTTATTCATGCAGATTGAATTGAATGAATTGTTGAAAGTGGGCTCGGATCCTCTGACTTTGCTTAAGCAGAGCGTACCCGGCTATACCAAAATGAACGATAAACCAGCAAGTCAACCGAGTGCGGTCTTGCGATAAACAAGCAGAATAAACGACTATGCCCAAAATCAAATTTCCTGTTTTTCTAAGCGTAGCCTTGTTGGCTGTGGCTCCTGTTTTTGCGGTTGAACGCCAGGCCATAGATCCGCAACATCAGGTGGCGACCCTGGATTATGTTGTAGCCGTGGTCAACGATGAGGTCATTACCCGCCATGAGCTGGATGAAAAAATGTTGTCGGTAGTCGCGCAGTTGCGCAAACAGGGTATCCCGCTGCCGGAGCAGGCTGTGCTGGAAAAGCAGATACTCGAACGCATGATTACCGACCTGCTGCAAGCGCAATACGCCAGGGAAAACGGCATACGCGTGGATGATACGCAGTTGGACATGGCGATAACACGGATCGCGCAGCAAAATAATTTCCCGTCACTTGCCGAATTTGTCGCCAGGCTTGAAAAGGATGGCGTGGATGTCAAAAAATTCCGTGAAGAAATGCGCATTGAGCTGTTGTCTACACAACTGCGCAAACGAGAAGTCGAAAGCAAGTTGATTGTCAGCGATCTTGACGTGGACAATTATCTGGCCAACAGGGACAAAATGGGTTTGCGAGAGATGGAGTATCACCTCGCACACATCCTGGTGGTCGTACCCGAACAGGCCAGTGCCGACAAAATTGGCGCGGCGCGGGAGCGGGCTGATCAAGCGTTGGCGAAATTGCAGGGCGGAGCGGATTTTGCGCAAATCGCGGCGGGATTTTCAGATGCGAAAGACGCGCTGAACGGTGGTGATCTCGGCTGGCGTCCCGGCGAACGTATTCCGCCCTTATTCATGAAGGAATTGCAACAAATGCAAGCTGGCGAGCATACGGCGGTGTTGCGTAGCCCGAGCGGTTTCCATATTCTCAAATTGATAGAAAAACGCAGCAGTAACAGTGCGCAAACGGTGATCACGGAGACTCGTGCCAGGCACATTCTGATTAAAACCAGTGAAATCGTTTCAGCTGCAGAAGCCGAGAAAATGATCGTGGAAATCAAACAGCGCATCGAAAGCGGTGCCGATTTTGCCGAGCAAGCCAAACGCTATTCGCAGGATGGTAGCGCGCAGCAGGGTGGCAATTTGGACTGGATGTCGCCAGGGCAAACTGTGCCTGAATTTGAAGAGAGGATGAATAGCTTGCAGGTCGGCGCAACCGGCATGGTGCAAACCCAGTTCGGCTGGCATCTGATTCAGGTTTTGGAACGCCGTAATACCGATGTCAGCGAACAACAGAAGCGCCAGCAGGCGCGCGTTTCCATCGGTTCGTTCAAGTCCGAAGAGATGTATCAGGACTGGTTGCGCCAGTTGCGGGACAGGGCGTTTGTCGAATATCACCTCGACGAAGAACAGTAAGGTGGCGTTGGCTGCACTGGTTATCACGTCGGGAGAACCGGCGGGCATAGGTCCGGAGTTGTGCGTTCAGCTTGCCGCGACCCAACCCGATGTGCCGCTGGTCGTGATAGCGGACAAACATCTGTTGCAGCAGCGCGCGCAGCAACTCGGTATCGCGCTGGAAATTCGTGAGTGGGTGGGGCGCGTTTCGCCACTGCCCGCCCCCCATGCACCCCTTGCCACTACCCTGTCCGTCATCCATATCCCGCTTGCCGCTCCAGCGCAGCCGGGCGTGTTGAATGCCGCCAACAGCGAGTATGTGTTGGCGACGTTGCGACGTGCCGTGCAGGGTTGCCAGTCGGGCGAGTTCGCAGGCATGGTGACAGCGCCCGTACACAAGGGCATCGTTAACGATGCCGGGATACCTTTTACCGGGCATACCGAATTTTTAGCTGAAATGACCCAAACTCCGCAGGTGGTGATGATGCTGGCAGGCGGTGGCATGCGCGTGGCGCTGGTGACGACGCATTTGGCGTTGCGCGAAGTAGCCGATGCAATCACCCGTGATTTGCTGGAGAGCGTGTTGCGCATCGTCCATCACGACTTGCAAAGCCGCTTCGGCGTGGCACAGCCGCGCATCCGGGTAGCGGGGCTGAACCCTCATGCGGGCGAAGGCGGACATATGGGGCGCGAGGAAATAGAGGTGATGATCCCCGTTCTGGATAAGCTGCGCGCGGAAGGCATGAATGTCAGCGCGCCGCTGCCCGCCGATACCTTATTCACGCCGAACAAACTGGCGGAATGCGATTGCGTATTGACCATGTATCACGACCAGGGCTTGCCCGTGCTGAAACACGCCAGTTTCGGGCAGGGCGTGAATGTCACGCTGGGCTTGCCGATCATACGCACCTCGGTGGATCACGGTACGGCGCTGGATCTGGCGGGTACGGGCAAGGCCGATGTCGGCAGTCTGTTGCAGGCGATCAAAGTCGCGGCGCAGATGGCACAGCATGAGGCGGTATGGAGTGCGCGGGCATGACCGCGCTCTGATTTGCTTTCCGCGCGCCATCACTTTACTTTTTGGTATTCCCATGCATAAGGCCAAGAAAAAATTCGGCCAGAATTTTCTGGTGGATCAAGCCATCATCGCCGAAATCATCGGCATCATTCGTCCCGAAGCGGGCGATAATCTGGTGGAAATTGGCCCCGGTCTGGGCGCGTTGACCAGACCCCTGCTCAAGTTGCTGAATCGCCTGCATGTGGTGGAGATTGACCGCGACATCATCGCGCGTCTGGAAAGCGATTACCCCCAGCCGAACGCTAAACTGATTATCCATGCCGGAGACGCATTACAGTTTGATTTCGCCACGCTGGATACGCCGTTGCGCATCGTCGGCAATCTGCCTTACAACATTTCCTCGCCGTTACTGTTTCACTTCGCGTCATATGCGGAGCGCATCACGGACATGCATTTCATGTTGCAAAACGAAGTAGTCGAACGCATGGTCGCCGAGCCGTCGAGCGCCGCTTACGGGCGTTTGTCGGTGATGTTGCAATGCCGTTTTTACATGGAAAAGTTGCTGGATGTGCCGCCTGAATCGTTCCGCCCCGCACCCAAGGTGGACTCCGCCATCGTGCGCATGATCCCGTTACCCGCCGATCAACTCATCGTGCGCAACGAAAAACTCTTCGCCGCCGTCGTGCGCACCGCCTTCGGACAACGCCGCAAGACACTGCGCAATACCTTGCGCAGCTACCTCGGTGAGGCGGAGTTCGCGCGCCTGGGCATAGACCCACAGGCGCGCGCCGAGAATCTGTCCGTGGCGGCGTTTGCCAGGATTGCCGAGCATCTGGGTCAGAAGGGTAGCGATGGCTTGTCAGCCAAGTAAGCAATTACGGTCAGTCTACCAAACACCGTTTTTCTGTATCAGCTCGATTTTGTAACCATTCGGGTCTTCGACAAACGCCAATACGGTTGCGCCGTGTTTCATAAGTTGTTGCCGGGGGCAGCGGTGTAGAAGGCGGGCGATTTTTCCAGATTCCCCACGCATGGCATGGTGTGCAGTAAAAGCGCATTGGATTCTTGGCGTGGTATTTGTATCGGTAAGCGCGGTCATATAGGGTAAAATGCGCGACTTAACGCGAATATTACCCCCTTCAACATCATGTCCGAACCTTTCCCTTTAGTAATGAGCTTTGCCGCGACTGACCCCAGTGGCGGCGCAGGTTTGCAGGCCGACCTGCTGACTATCGCCAGCATGGGCTGCCATCCGTTGTCTGTGGTGACCGCTATCACCGTGCAGGACACCAGCGGGGTGGATGACGTGCTGCCGATAGAAGCGGAATGGGTGGCGGATCAGGCGCGCACGATGCTGGAAGATGTGCCGGTGGCTGCTTTCAAGATTGGCTTGCTGGGCAGCGTGGAAAATATTGTTGCGATTGCCGAGGTGCTGGCGGACTATCCCGATGTTCCCTTCGTGCTGGATACCGTGCTGGCATCGGGGCGCGGGGATGAGCTGGCGGATGACGACATGCTGGACGCGATGCGCGAGCTGTTGATTCCACAGGCGACGATTATCACGCCGAACAGCATCGAAGCGCGCCGCATTGCGACAGACGAAGAGAACGAGGACGATAATCCCACGCTCGATGAATGCGCCAGGCGCATTTTGGAACGGGGTTGCGAGTATGTGCTGATCACGGGTACACACGAACAAACTTCCAATGTAGTCAATACGTTATATAGCAGCAAGGGAGTGGTGCAGCGCGATAGCTGGGAACGCTTGCCGGGCAGTTATCACGGTTCTGGTTGTACGCTGGCCTCGGCGATTGCTGCCTTGTTGGCACAGGGCTTGGAGGTACCCGAGGCGGTCAAGGAAGCTCAGGAATATACCTGGCAAACTTTGCAGGCAGGTTTTCGACCCGGCATGGGACAACACATCCCCGACCGATTGTTCTGGGCGCGCGGCGAAGAGGATGAAAATAAAGAAAGTTGAAATGAGCGGTTTGTACGCGATTACGCCGGAACAACACGATACGGCGGAATTGTCGCGCAAGGTGCGCCTGGCACTAAAAGGCGGCGCGCGCGTCCTGCAATATCGCAACAAGTTGGGCGATGATGCCTTGCGTTTAGAGCAGGCGACAGCCTTGCGCGGTTTGACGCGAGAGTTTGGCGCGATGCTGATAGTCAACGATGACGCGCTGCTGGCGCAACGTGTGGATGCCGAGGGTGTGCATCTGGGCGGTGAGGATGGCAGTGTGGGTGCGGCGCGCAGCCTGCTCGGCAAGCATAAAATAATTGGCGTGTCTTGTTATAATCGCCTGAGCCTGGCATATCAGGCGGTTGTGCAGGGTGCGGATTATGTGGCGTTTGGCGCCTTTTTTGCTTCTGCCGTCAAGCCTTCCGCGCCGGTGGCCACGCTGGAATTGCTGCGGCAGGCGCGCGACGAGATCGCAGTGCCGGTCGTGGCGATTGGCGGCATCACACCGGACAATGGCGCGCAGTTGTTGGCGGCAGGTGCGGATGCGCTGGCGGTGATCTCGGCATTGTTTGGCGCGCAGGACATCCGGCTTGCGGCGCGACAATTTACAAATTTGAATACTTAGCTAGAAAGATGCGCATGACTTCTCAAGATACCAAACTTTCACACAATCAATCCCTTTTCGACGCTTCGCAAAAAATCATTCCCGGCGGGGTCAATTCGCCGGTGCGCGCTTTTCGCTCGGTAGGCGGTACACCGCTGTTTTTCCAGAAGGGCAGCGGCGCTTACGTCTGGGATGCCGATGGCAAACGCTATACCGATTATGTCGGTTCATGGGGGCCTATGATCGTCGGGCATTGCCATCCCGATGTGGTCAAGGCGGTGCAGGATGCGGCGGCGAATGGGCTGGGTTTCGGTGCGCCGACAGCAGCAGAATTGGAAATCGCCGAGTTGCTGTGCAAGCTGTTACCCAGTCTGGAAATGGTGCGCATGGTCAGTTCCGGCACGGAAGCGACCATGACGGCGATCCGCCTGGCGCGCGGTTTTACCGGGCGGTCACGCATCGTTAAATTCGAGGGTTGCTATCACGGCCATTCGGACGGCTTGCTGGTCAAGGCGGGTTCCGGCGCGCTGACTTTCGGCCAGCCAAGTTCTTCAGGCGTACCCGCCGAGATCGCGGCATTGACTACCGTGCTGACGTACAACGATGCGGCGGGGCTGGAACGCGCTTTCGCCGAGATGGGCGATGAAATCGCGGCTGTCATCGTCGAACCGGTGGCGGGCAATATGAATCTGGTCACGCCCAGGCCGGAATTTCTGGCGGCCTTGCGCAAGCAGTGTACCGACCACGGCGCGGTGCTGATTCTGGATGAAGTGATGACCGGCTTCCGCGTCAGTATGCAGGGCGCGCAGGGCTATTACGGCATCAAGCCCGATCTGGTCACACTGGGCAAGGTGATGGGCGGCGGGCTGCCTGCCGCCGCTTTTGGCGGACGACGCGACATCATGGAATGTCTGGCACCTTTGGGTGCGGTGTATCAGGCCGGCACGCTGTCCGGCAATCCGGTGGCGGTGGCGGCGGGCTTGACTACCTTGAAGTTGGTGCAGGCCGAAGGTTTTTATGAACGTTTGTCGCAACGCGCCAAACAACTTACCGAAGGTTTGACGGCGAGTGCCAAAAAACATGGCGTGGCTTTTTGCGCACAGTCGGTCGGCGGCATGTTCGGCCTGTATTTTGCCGACCAACCGCCCACCAGCTACGCCGAAGTGATGGCATGTGATGCCCAGGCGTTTAACAAATTCTTCCACGCCATGCTGGATGCGGGCTTTTATTTCGCCCCATCGGCATTCGAGGCGGGCTTCGTGTCGGCTGCACACAGCGAAGCCGACATCGCTGCGACGATAGCCGCTGCGGATGCGATTTTCTCGGTTTGGAAATAATGGGACTTTTTTCATTAGCGGAGTTCTACACCACCGTCAACCACCTTAAAGACCTGCCCACGCATGGCGGCAGGGAGGTGGCTTTCGTGGGGCGTTCAAATGCAGGAAAATC
>JAVHSF010000320.1:0-12405 GCA_036172035.1 Gallionella sp.
GGCGCGCGGCTGTGCCAGTCGGTCGCCCGTTGATATTGATGCGCGACATTCAGCATTTGCGCTTCCTTGAAATAATCGCCGATGATCTGCAAGCCGACCGGCATGTCATTCGCGCCGAAGCCGCAGGGGATGGACATGCCGGGCAGTCCGGCCAGATTGACCGCGATGGTGTAGATGTCGGACAGATACATCTGTACCGGGTCATCGCCTTTTTCGCCTAATTTGAAGGCGGTGGAAGGCGAGGTCGGACCCATGATGACATCGCACTGCTTGAAGGCATCGGTGAAATCCTGTGCGATCAGGCGGCGGATTTTCTGCGCTTGCAGGTAATAGGCATCGTAGTAGCCGTGCGATAAAACATAAGTGCCGATCATGATGCGGCGTTTGACTTCCTCGCCGAAGCCTTGCGCACGGCTTTTTTCGTACAGATCCGCGAGGTCGGTATATTCGGGTGTGCGATAGCCGTAGCGCACGCCGTCGTAGCGCGACAGGTTGCTGGAGGCTTCCGCCGGAGCCAGCACGTAATACACCGGCACGGCAAGACGCGTGTTGGGCAGGCTGATTTCCACCACGGTGGCACCCAGCTTGCAATACTCGGCAATCGCCTCCGCGACGGCTTTGCCCACGTCCGGCTCCAGACCTTCGGCAAAAAATTCTTTCGGCAGACCGATACGCAGTCCCGCGAGGGGCTGGGTCAAATCGCGGCTGTAGTCTTCCTTGTCGCGCTGCAAGCTGGTCGAATCGCGTTCGTCGAAGCCGGTCATCACGTTGAGCATCAGCGCGCAATCTTCGGCGCTGCGTGCCATCGCCCCCGCCTGATCGAGGCTGGAGGCGAAGGCGATCATCCCGTAGCGCGACACCGTGCCGTAAGTCGGCTTGATGCCAGTGATGCCGCACAGCGCAGCGGGCTGGCGTATCGAGCCGCCGGTGTCCGTGCCGGTGGCAGCGGCGCACAGCCGCGCGGCGACGGCAGAGGCCGAGCCGCCGGAACTGCCGCCGGGTACGGATTGATGATTCCACGGATTTCTGACCGGGCCGAAATATGAGGTCTCGTTGGAAGACCCCATGGCGAATTCGTCCATGTTGGTCTTGCCCAGATTCACCGCACCCGCGTTGTTGAATTGCTCGATGACATGCGCGTCGTAAGGGGCGATGAAGTCCGCCAGCATCTTCGAGCCGCAAGTGGTGCGCCAGCCTTTCGCGCAGAAGATGTCTTTTTGCGCAAAGGGGATGCCGGTTAGCGCTTGAGCCTGGCCGCTGGCCAGCAGCGCGTCGGCTGCCAGTGCCTGCGCCAGACTGACCTTGGCATCCACCGTAAGATAGGCATTGAACACCGGATTATGCGTGGCGATGCGGTCGAGATAAGTTTGCGTCAGCTCGACGCTGGAAATTTTTTTGGCGCGCAAAGCCGCGCCCAGTTGTGTAAGGCTGGAATTGAACATGATGGTTTACTCGATAACCTGAGGGACAAGATAGAGGCCGTTTTCGACTTGTGGCGCAATGCTTTGAAACAGTTCGCGCTGGTCGGTTTCGGTGACAACATCCAAGCGCAGCCGCTGCGATAAATCCTGGGCGTGGGACATTGGCGTTATGCCGATGGTGTCCACCGCTTGCATCTCGGCAATCAGCGTAAAAATGCCGGAAAGTTGCGTTCTGGCGGCTTCAATTTCGGTATCGTTCATGGCAAGGCGCGCAAGGCGCGCCACTTTTTGAACGTCGGCGGTGCTTAATGACATAGTAAAAACTTTATATAAAGGGAGTTGATAGGGTATCATATCGCGTTTATGTAGCACACCATTTTAGACTTTTCGGGAATCAACATGTTTGGACTTTTCAAGGGATACTTTTCTAACGACTTGGCGATTGACCTGGGTACGGCGAATACGCTGATCTGGGTGCGCGGTCAGGGCATTGTGCTGGACGAGCCATCGGTCGTGGCTATCCGTCAGGAAGGCGGACCAAACGGCAAGAAGATCATTCAGCAGGTCGGCCTGGGTGCCAAGCAGATGCTGGGTCGCACGCCGGGCAATATCACCGCAATCCGCCCGATGAAAGACGGCGTGATTGCCGATTTTACCGTCACCGAGCAGATGCTCAAGCAATTCATTCGTAAGGTTTACAAGGCCAATATATTCAGTCCCAGCCCGCGCATCGTGATTTGCGTACCCTGCGGTTCTACCCAGGTGGAACGCCGCGCGATCCGCGAATCCGCAGTCGGCGCGGGCGCGCGTCGCGTGGAATTGATTGAGGAGACCATGGCTGCCGCGATCGGTGCGGGTTTGCCGGTGGATGAGGCGACCGGCTCGATGGTGGTGGACATCGGCGGCGGTACCACCGAAGTCGGCGTGATTTCGCTGGGCGGCACGGTGTATTCCGGCTCGGTGCGCGTTGGTGGCGACAAGTTCGACGAGGCGATCATCAATTACATCCGCCGCAACTACGGCATGTTGATCGGCGAAACCACCGCTGAAGACATCAAGAAGACCATCGGTTCGGCTTTTCCGGGTTCCGAGGTGCGCGAGATGGAAGTCAAGGGGCGCAATCTTGCCGAAGGCGTGCCGCGCAGTTTCACCATTTCCAGCAACGAGATTCTCGAAGCGCTGACCGACCCGCTGAATAACATCGTCAGCGCGGTGAAAATCGCGCTGGAACAAACCCCGCCGGAACTGGGCGCGGATATCGCCAGCAAGGGCATGGTGCTGACCGGTGGCGGTGCGCTGTTGCGTGACATAGACCGGTTGTTGATGGAAGAAACCGGCTTGCCGGTACTGGTCGCCGAAGATCCGCTGACCTGCGTGGTGCGTGGCTCTGGTCGTGCGCTGGAAAGCATGGACAAGTCCACCGGTATCTTTACGACTGAATAATCTTTTGCTGGGTTGGCAGGGCGCAGGTGGTTTTGCTGCGCCCTTTAACCTGGCCGAAGCAACCTGGCCGAAGCGTCGCACCGCTCGTCACTTTCTTTTCAGGCGCGTAGCGCCGTACCTTTCACTCTTCCCGCTTACTATCCATGGTCGAAAGTGTCCAATCATTTCAGGTTTCCAATCGAGGTCCAACGCCCGCAGCACGACTGGTGTTTTTTGTGGCGCTTTCCTTGTTGATGATGCTTATGGATGCGCGCTTTCATTATCTGGAATCCACGCGCAGCGTGGTTGCGGTGCTGGTTTCGCCCATTCAGCGCTTGGCTACCCTGCCGAGCGTCCTGTTGCAACAGGGCGGCGATTTTTTTGTCATGCAGAGCAGCTTAATAAATAAAAACAATGAGTTGCAGCGCCAGCATGAGCGCGATGCCGCGCAATTACTGCCTGCACAATCTTTGCAGCAGGAAAATCAGCAACTGCGCAGTCTGTTGGCATTGTCGCAGCGTGAGCAGTTTACCGGGCAATTCGCGGAGATTGTCTATACGGCACGCGACGTTTTTAATATGAAACTGCTGATTAATAAAGGCAGTTCGGATCAGATGCAGGCGGGGCAGGTGGTGATGGATGGGCAGGGTATCATCGGCCAGGTTACCCGCGTTTACCCCTGGCTTTCCGAGGTCACGCTGATTACCGAGAAAGATCATGCCGTACCCGTGCAAGTGCTGCGTAACGGGATACGCAGTGTCGTGTTCGGCGCGGGCGATACCAGCCAGTTGGCGATACGTTTTATGCCTGTCAGTACCGATATTCAGAACGGCGATGTGTTGGTGACCTCCGGTATAGACGGCATTTACCCGCAGGGGATTCCGGTCGCCAGGGTAGCCAAAATCGAACGTGATGCGGGTTATCCTTTTGCGCGTATCACTTGTCTTCCGCTGGGCGGAGTGGACAGACACCGCCATCTGCTGGTGTTGTCTGCCCTGCCCAAGCTGCCGGCGCGCCCGGATGAACCAGCGGCATCCGATGCCGCCCCGGTTCGTGTAAAGAAAGCCGGGGTGCGTTGATGCAATATCTTGATCAGGCACAATCAGAAATTCTGCGTCCCGTGAGCAGTCTGTTCATCATGACCAGTGTGGTCTGTGCACTATTGCTCAACGCCTTGCCGTGGAACGGCCTGTGGTTGACGCTGCACCCCGACTTCGTGGCAGTCGTCCTGCTTTACTGGTGTATGCACAAACCGTTGAGTGTGGGTGTGGGCATGGCCTGGATGGTAGGTGTCCTGACGGATGTGATAGATGCCAGCCTGTTCGGTCAACACGCGCTGGCCTATACCGTGCTGGCATTCGGCGGCGTGGTTTTGAGTTACCGTTTGCGGATGTTTGATCTGCGCAAGCAAACCTCGCAGGTGTTCGTTATTCTGTCGCTGACCTACGGGATGTATGCATTGGTGCATTGGCAGGTAAATGGTCAGGTTGTGTGGGGCTATTTCCTGGGTTGTCTTACCTCGACCCTGTTATGGATACCGGTCAGTATCCTGTTCCAGTCAATGCGGCAGATGCGCGTGGAACGTGAATGAGCAATCCCGTTGCCTTAAAAGATCACCAGCAGGAGATTTTTAACTTTCGCTTGAGACTGGTTATTAGCGTGGGTTTTGTCTTGACCCTGTTGGGTATTCTGGCAGCACGCTTTGTGTATCTGCAAGTGGTGCGCTATGACTATTACCATACGATGGCTGAAAATAACCGCATTTCCGTGGTACCCATCGTTCCCAATCGCGGCCTGATACTCGATCGTAACGGCGTGGTGCTGGCACACAATTATTCCGGCTATACGCTGGAAATTACGCCAAGCAAAGTCAAGAATCTGCAAGTCACTATCAATGAACTCGCCACGCTGGTTGAGATTGCCCCCAGAGATCGCAAACGCTTCAAACAGTTGCTGGCAGAAAGCCATAATTTTGAAACCTTGATGATACGCAGCCGCTTGAGCGATGAAGAAGTGGCACGTTTTGCCGCGCAGCAATATCGTTTTCCAGGTGTTGAAATCAAGGCGCGCCTGTTCCGCGATTATCCGTATGCCGAGAAAACTTCCCATCTGTTGGGTTATATCGGGCGCATGAATCAGCGTGATGTTGACCGGTTGGAAGAAGCTGACCTGGCGGCGAATTATCGTGGTACGGATTACATCGGCAAAACCGGGTTGGAGCAATACTACGAGAACGAGTTGCACGGCACGACCGGTATGGAGCAAGTCGAGGTAGATTCGGCGGGACGGGCTGCGCGCATTTTGTCGCGCACCCTGCCGGTATCCGGCAATACGCTGGTTCTCGGCATAGATGCCAAATTGCAGGAAATCGCCGAGCAGGCGTTTGGCGATTATCGCGGGGCTTTGGTCGCGATAGACCCTGCCAACGGCGAAGTGCTGGCGTTTGTCAGCCGGCCTGGCTACGACCCCAGTTTGTTCATAGACGGGATAGATGAAGAGAACTGGCGCGAGTTAAATAATTCCCCCGACCACCCGCTCAACAATCGTGTGTTGAGCGGCCAATACCCGTCAGGCTCTACGATCAAGCCTTTTATGGCTTTGGCGGCACTGCATTATGGCACCCGCTCACCGACCGATACGATCAGCGACCCGGGCTATTACGCGCTGCCCGGCACGGCACATCATTACCGGGACTGGAAAAAAGGCGGGCATGGCACGGTGGATATGTTCAAGTCCATCGTGGTTTCATGCGACACCTACTATTACGGCTTGGCGGTTGCGACCGGCATAGACAATATTGCCGCCTATCTGACGAATTTTAGTTTTGGCAAGAAAACGGGCATAGACCTGCAGGGCGAAAAACCCGGGCTGTTGCCTAGCACCGAATGGAAGATGAAGCGTTTCAAACAGAAATGGTTTGCAGGGGATACTGTTTCGGTTGGTATCGGCCAGGGCTACAGTCTGGTGACCCCGTTGCAACTGGCCGCTGCCACGGCTACGCTGGCGAACGGCGGAATCGCTCATCGGCCTCATTTGGTCAGGGAAGTGAAGAATTCGGTTAGCAATGAAACGCGCAAAATGGAAAATCCGGTAGAGGCCGATTTGCAGATAGACCCGGCGCATCTCGATTTGATCAAGCGCGCCATGACGGCTGTGACTCAACCCGGCGGCACGGCGGTGTCGGCTTCCGCAGGTGCATCCTATGCCATTGCAGGCAAGACCGGTACGGCACAGGTGGTAGCCATGAAGCAGGGCGAAAAATATGATGCCAGCAAGATGGACGAGCGGCATCGCGATCATGCCTGGTTCATCGCCTTCGCGCCCGCCGAACAACCCAGAATAGCTTTGGCGGTGTTGGTGGAGAACGGCGGACACGGCGGCGGTGTGGCCGCACCGATTGCGCGCAAGGTGCTGGACTATTATCTGCTGGGCAAACTGCCAAAACCCGCCGAAGTGCCAGTTGCCGCAGCTGCGGTGGCCGCATCAGGGGTGGCCGCATCAGGGGTGCCTGAAATTGAGGTAGAGCATGACTAGACGACAACTTTGGCTGCGTATCATTGCGCACATTGATCTCCCGCTGCTGTCGGGGATGGGTTTGCTGATGGGGATAAGCCTGCTGACACTGTATAGCGCGAGCGGTCAAGATTTTGAGCGCGTACTGGCGCAGGGTAGCAACATCCTGATCGCATTGTCCTGTATGTGGATAGTCGCCAACCTGCCTTTGCATATTTTGTTGCGCATGGCTGTGCCGATTTATGTGTTGGGGTTGCTGTTGTTGGTGGGAGTGGCGCTGTTCGGCGAAATCAGCCACGGTGCCCGGCGCTGGTTGAATCTCGGCGTGACGACCATACAGCCGTCCGAACTGATGAAAATCGGCGTGCCGCTGATGATGGCCTGGTATTTCGAGAAGTATGAAGCCAGCCTGACGCTGAAGAATTATATTGTAGCGGCCTTGCTGTTGGTCATGCCGGTCGGGTTGATTGCACGGCAACCCGATCTGGGAACTGCGCTGCTGATTCTTGCCAGCGGGTTCTATGTACTGTTTCTGGCGGGGTTGAGCTGGAAGATTATCGTCGGACTATTCGCCGCCGCCATCGCCAGCGCACCGGTGATGTGGTCGCTAATGCATGATTACCAACGCCATCGTATCGAGATGCTGTTCGATCCCTCGCAGGACGCGCTGGGCAAGGGCTACCATACCATACAGGGCATGATCGCCGTCGGCTCTGGCGGTCTGTTCGGCAAAGGCTACCTGGCCGGCACCCAGACCCATCTCGATTTTCTGCCGGAGTGCACAACCGATTTCATTTTTGCGGTGTATTCAGAAGAATTTGGCCTGGTCGGTAATTTACTACTGCTGGGGGTATTCCTGTTCGTAATCGGGCGTGGTTTCATCATTACAGCCAATGCCTCGACCTACTTCACCCGACTGATGGCCGGCTCGATTACGCTGACTTTTGCGACTTATGCGTTCGTCAATATGGGCATGGTCAGCGGTATCCTGCCGGTAGTCGGTGTGCCGTTGCCGCTGGTCAGTTATGGAGGGACTTCCATGCTGACACTGTTGCTGGGTTTGGGTATGCTGATGAGCATCCATACCCACCAGAAACTTGTAAAAACATGATTAGTAAGGATAAATAATGAACAAGCAAACCGTAGCGATAGCCTTGGCCGCACTGCTGCTCAGCGCCTGTAGCACGACACCGCAACGCCAGACCGTGACGCGTGCCACGCCTGCGCCGATCGAAAATCGTTCATCTGCACACGCAGTTCCGCTTCCCGGTAGTGGCGGTTACCTGCCCGGCGATGGCCCGGAAGCCAATATTCCTGCCAATCTGGACGCGATACCCGATGCCACACCGATTAGTGAGCCGCCCCATCGTTATGCCAACCAGCCCTATGTCGCGCTGGGACAAACCTACACCCCGATGACCGTGCCGGGTAATTTCAAACAGCGCGGCATCGCTTCCTGGTATGGCAAAAAATTTCACGGGCAACGCACTTCCAGCGGCGAGAAATACGACATGTATCTCATGACTGCCGCGCATCCCGTGCTGCCTATCCCCAGTTTCGCGCGTGTGACGAACGTCGCCACGGGGAAATCGGTGGTGGTGCGCATCAATGACCGGGGTCCTTTCATGCATGATCGCGTCATAGATCTTTCCTATACTGCCGCGCACAAGCTGGGTGTCATCGGCAACGGTAGTTCGGAAGTGGAAGTCGAGAGCCTGGTTGCCTATGCCGGAACGTACCGCGCAACCCAGCCAACAGCGGTACACAGCCTGCCGCTGGAGAAGCCGCAGTCAGTCTCTGTCAGCCGCGTTGATCCTGTTGTCGCAATGTCCGAGCCAGCCGACAGTTCGTCCCAGGCGAGTCTGTCGGGGAACGGCAGGGCTTACCTGCAGTTGGGCGTTTTTAGTACGCAACAAGCCGCAGAGAAATTTCTGGTAGAGATGCGCAGCAAGCTCGGCAATATCGGCAAGCAACTGGTATTGTTCAGGCAGAACAACAAGACACGAGTGCATATCGGTCCTTATGCCAGCCAGGCAGAAGCGCGCCATAGCAGGTCAGGCTTGAAGGATAAGCTGGGGTTTATGCCGGTAGTGAGTCTGCACTAACGGTCATGGCAAGTTTGCCGCCCCCGATAATGAAACTTGCCATGACCGTTTCCCTCACCTCAATCCTCTCCCAGAGGGAGAGGAGGCAATCGAATCGCTTCGCGAGTTTCACGTTAAAAGGGGTAAGCGGGAAAATATCGCTCAGAGTTTGCGCTTGGCGCGAGGGTGGGCGGCATCGTAGATTTTGCTCAAGTATTGGAAATCCAGATGGGTATAGACCTGTGTGGTGGAGATGCTGGCGTGGCCCAGCATCTCCTGTACGGCGCGCAAATCGCCGGAGGATTGCAGGACGTGGGTAGCGAAAGAGTGGCGCAGCAGATGGGGGTACACGTTGCTGCTGATGCCTTGCTTGATGCCCCATTGCTTAATGCGCAATTGCACCACGCGTGGGGTGATGCGTTTGCCGCGTTTGCCGACGAACAGGGCGGATTCGTCAGTGTCGGCGAGTTGCTTGCGTACCGCCAGCCAGGCTTGCAGGGCGTGTATCGCAAAGCTGCCGAGCGGCACGATACGTGTCTTGTTGCCTTTGCCGGTAACGCGCACCTCGCCTGTGTCGAGTTCGAGTTGTTGCGGGTCGAGGCCGACCAGTTCGGCCAGGCGCAAACCGGAGGAATACAGCAATTCAAACATCGCCTTGTCGCGTATCGCTTCGGGAGTGTCGGCAGGAAAGTCCACCAGCCGGGACGCCTCGTCGGGCGAGAGTGCCTGCGGCAAGGCTTGGTTCGACTTGGGCGCACGCAAGCCTACGCAAGGATTGGCGGTAAAACCGTGATCGCGCAGCAAATAATTAAAAAACCCACGCCAGGCCGACAACATGCGCGCCAGTGAGCGCCCGCCCAATCCGGCGCTGTGCAGTTGCGCGACGAAGCGGCGGATGTGATGGATTTTGAGATCGTTAAGCGGCGTATCCGGGCAGAGTGCAAATAACCGCTTGAGGTCGCGCGCATAATTTTCGGCGGTTAGCTCCGAATAATGCTTCTCATTGCGCAACCACGCCAGATAACCATCGAGGTAGTGCGTCCGGGTGGCGGGTAACATCGTTAACGTGAAATTCGCGCAGCGATTCGTTTGCCCCTTCCCTCGTTTGCGAGGGCAGGGTGTGGCGTGAGAACGGACATGACGGTTTGCATCATCGGGGGCGGCATTGGTAGCCTAACCGTTAGTGGTCGAGATAGGGATGCAGTGCACTACCCACCGCCTCGGCGATGCGCTGTAAAAATACCGTCCCCATTTCCGGGTAGAAGCGTTGCTGGTCTTCGCTGGCCAGCACCAGCAAGCCGACCGATGCGCTGCCAGCCTGTAGTGGCAGATAGGCAAAAGAATGCAGTTGTGCGGCATTTTCACCGAACCAACTGGCCGTATCATGCGCCGCTTGATGCAGGCAAACCGGTTGTGTCTGGGTGTCGGCAAAGGCCAGCACCTCGATGCTGGGCGGGTTGATTTGCCACAGGCGTAAAACAACATGGGGGACGGAAAAAATGTCGCGCAACAAGTGCGGCACCATTTCCTGCAAGGTCGTTAAGTCGCGAGCGGCGAACAGCGAAGTGGTGAATTCATGCACCTTGTGTTGCAGGACATCGTTTTCCTTGGCAAAGCCCATCAGGTCTTGCAGATTTTTTTCCAGCGTCTTGTTTTTTGCGCGTAAGTCGAACAGTTGCCGTTCGCTCAGGGAAATGGTGCGTCCGCCATGCGGGTGGGGCAAGGTGATTTGTGCCAGTGTATCGGCATGTTCTGCAAAAAATTGCGGGTTATCCAGTAAATATTGCGCGATGTCTTCGGATTTCATGGGCATTCCTTATAAATTTATTTCGCCGGAGAATACGCTGATTGCCGGGCCTGTCATCAATACCGGTGTCTCTTCGCCGCCCCAACTTATGTTTAATTTTCCGCCGTGTGTGGCGACGTTAACCGGGCTGTCCAGCAAATCGCGCCGGATGCCGGCCACCACTGCCGCACAGGCACCTGTTCCGCAGGATAGCGTTTCTCCCGTGCCTCGCTCATACACGCGCAGGCGGATGTGGTTTCTATCCATGACTTGCATGAAGCCCGCATTGACGCGCTTGGGAAAACGCGGGTGACGTTCGATCAAGGGACCCTGTGTTGCCACGGCTGCCGTTTCGATATTTTCTACGACCTGTACCGCGTGAGGGTTGCCCATGGACACCGCGCTGATTAGCAGCGTTTCCCCCGCAACATCCAGTTCTTCGCTCACCCCGCCCGTGCCGTCGGTGAAGGGCAGGCGCGCGGCATCAAACACCGGAGCCCCCATGTTGACGGTTACTCGCCCATCGGCCTCCAGGCGCGGTTTGATTAGCCCACGGTGTGTTTCGACCACGATTTCAGTTTTGCTGGTCAGTTTCTGGTCATGCACAAAACGCACGAAACAGCGCGCGCCATTGCCGCATTGCTCCACCTCGCCGCCATCGGCATTAAAGATTCGATAGCGGAAATCGGCATCTGCGTGGTGCGGTTTTTCGACCAGCAATATCTGGTCGCAGCCGACCCCGAAATGCCGGTCGGCCAGCAGGCGCAACTGCTCGGTGCTGAGTGCGACATGCTGGCGCACCCCGTCCAACACCACAAAATCATTACCAGCGCCGTGCATTTTGGTAAATTTAAGAAGCATAATTGATTGATTCCTTTTATTTTTTTATTAAAGTCGCAGCCAGGTTGGCGCGTTCAATTAACTCATGTCTAAAACAGTCGGTGGTGTGGTCGTTGACCATGCCGATCGCCTGCATCAGCGCATAGCAAATCGTCGTGCCGACAAACTTGAACCGGCGGCGCTTTAATTCCCGACTCATCGCATCCGACTCGGCTGTGTGATTGGGTACGTCGGCCAGACTGCGCCACGCGTTTTGTTTGGGCTGCCCATCCACAAACTGCCAGATGAAACGGTCAAAATTACCGAATTCGTCCTGAACGCGCAAAAACTGTTGCGCATTGCCGATAGCCGACTCAACTTTCAAGCGATTGCGCACGATACCCGTATCCAGCAGCAGCGATTCTATTTTATCTGCGTCATAAGCCGCAATGCGTGCCGGCTCAAAATTATCGAAGGCGGCGCGATAATGCTCGCGCTTGCGTAAAATGGTGATCCAGCTCAACCCGGCTTGCGCCCCTTCCAGAAGCAAGAATTCAAACAAGCGTCGGTCATCATGCAGCGGCACGCCCCATTCGGTGTCGTGATATTGCCGATACAAGGCATCATTTCCTGTCCAGCCGCAGCGCGTCAGTTCAGCGTGAGATGAACTCATGGCAGCAGCGCCTTCATGAAAGCAACGCACTGGCATCGCGCCACAGGCAGCGATTCATGATCACCGTGATACCCGCACTCGTCGCGCGCTGCGCCGCCGCTTCGTGAACAATGCCTTCCTGTAACCAGAGATGTTTGATGCCCAGCTTGATACAGCTTTCCACGATAGCGGGAACATGTTCGGCAGAGCGGAACACATCCACGATGTCAGGTAATTCGGGCAGACTTTCAAGATTGGGATAGGCAGGTTCACCCAGCACGTCAGCCACCATTGGGCGCACCGGAATGATGCGAAAGCCCAGCCTTTGCAAGCCGCGCGCCACCCGAAAACTGGGGCGCGATGGGTTGGGCGATAGCCCGACTACGGCAATAGTATGGGTTTGCTGGAGTAAATGACGGATAGATTCGGTATCGGGATTGGCGAACATCTCAGGGTGATTGTGGAATCAGGGGGAGCAACGATAACATCATTATGCGCACATGCCACGCGGCATAAGATAGCGCAGATGGACGAAACAGCCAAAAACCGCTATGCTGCGCGCACTTTTGCGATGCGTCTTACAGCGCATTGAGCATTGGCGGCTATTTCGAGGTTCTTGCTTCGTTGTAGTTTTCTCTTCGCGCTCGTAGCTCAGATGGATAGAGTATAGCCCTCCGAAGGCTGGGGTCGCACGTTCGAATCGTGTCG
>JAVHSF010000321.1:0-2681 GCA_036172035.1 Gallionella sp.
TAACCGGGAGTGCGGCGACGCATCGCCGCTTTGGCGCGGTCATGCCCGCGCACTCCAGATTACAACTTTTCCTGAACCCAGCCGGAAACGGAAGCCAGCGCCGCCGCCAGATGTTCGGGTTGCGTGCCGCCCGCCTGCGCCATGTCCGGCCTGCCGCCGCCCTTGCCGCCCACCTGTTGCGCAACAAAGTTGACCAGCTCGCCCGCCTTGACCTTGCCGGTCTGGTCTTTGCTGACTCCGGCGATCAGCGCCACTTTGCCATCGGCAACCGAGGCCAGCACGATGGCGGCAGATTGCAGCTTGTCTTTCAACTTATCCAGCGTCTCGCGCAACGTCGCCGCATCCGCGCCCTGCAACTCGGCGGCCAGCACCTTGATGCCGCCCAAATCCTGCGCCTGCGCCAGCAACTCGTCGCCCTGGGCAGATGCCAGCCTGGACTTCAGCGCAGCCAGTTCCTTTTCCAGCGATTTCACGTTGTCCAAAATCTGCGCGATGCGTGCCGCCGCCTCGTGAGGCTGGGTCTTGACTGCCTCGGCGACTTGTTGCAACTGGCGTTCCTGCTGCTGGATCAGCGCCAGCGCACCCTCGCCCGTCACCGCCTCGATGCGCCGCACCCCCGCCGCCACGCCGCTTTCCGCGACGATCTTGAACAGGCCAATGTCACCGGTGCGCTTGACGTGCGTGCCGCCACAAAATTCGCGCGACGAGCCGATGTCCAGCACGCGCACCTCGTCGCCGTATTTCTCGCCGAACAGCATCTTCGCACCCGTCTGTTGCGCGTCCGCGATGCTCATCACCCGCGCACTGGTCGCGGCATTGGCGAGAATCTCGGCGTTGACGATCGCTTCCACGCGGCATATCTCGGCATCGGTCATCGGCTGGCTATGCACGAAGTCGAAGCGCGTCTTGTCCGGGTCAACCTGAGAACCCTTTTGGTGAACATGATCGCCCAGCACCTCGTTCAACGCCTTGTGCATCAAATGCGTGACGGAATGATTGCGCTCGGTTGCGCGCCGCGCCGCGATATTCACGCGCGCAGTCAGCGCATCGTTGACCGTCAATTTCCCGGTCGTCACCACGCCGTGATGGCCAAACACCGTCGCCTGTATCTTCTGCGTGTCTTCCACGACAAAAATGCCCTGCGCGCTCTTCAGCTCGCCCGAATCACCCACCTGCCCGCCCGACTCGGCGTAGAACGGTGTGTCGTCCAGCACCACCACGCCCAGCTCGCCTTCGTTCAATTCTTTGACTTCAACACCATCCTTGTACAGTGCGAGGATATTGCCCTGGTGTTCCAGCGTGTCATAGCCGTGGAAAGTGGTGGTCTTTCCGGCGTATTCCAGATTCGCCGCCATTTTGAATTTGCCTGCCGCGCGCGCCTGTTGCTTCTGCTGCGCCATCGCCGCATCGAACGCGGCAACGTCAACCGTCACGCCGTGTTCGCGGCAGATATCGGCGGTCAGGTCGAGCGGAAAGCCGAACGTGTCGTGCAGCTTGAAGGCCAGATCGCCGTCAAATACCTTGCTACCCGCTTTTGCCATCGCAGCCAGCTCAGTTTCCAGTATCGCCATGCCGTTTTCGATGGTGGCAAAGAAACGCTCTTCTTCCAGCTTGAGCACGCCCTTGACCCGCACTTGTTCGACTGCCAGTTCGGGGTAAGCAGAACCCATCTGTTCGACCAGATCGGGTACCATCTTGTAGAAGAAAGCCTCGCGCGCGCCCAGCTTGTAGCCGTGGCGGATGGCGCGGCGGATGATGCGGCGCAGCACGTAACCGCGCCCTTCGTTGCCGGGGATCACGCCGTCGGCGATCAAAAAGGAACAGGCGCGAATGTGGTCGGCCAGCACGCGCAAACTGGGAGAATCGAGATCAGTGCAGCTCGTCTCGCGCGCCGCCGCTTTAATAAGTGCTTGAAATAAATCAATTTCGTAGTTGGCATGCACGCCCTGCAACACCGCCGAAATGCGCTCCAGCCCCATGCCGGTATCCACCGACGGGCGGGGCAACAGGTGCATCACGCCCGCTTCGTCTCGATTGTATTGCATGAACACGTTGTTCCAGATTTCGATGTAGCGGTCGCCGTCTTCCTCGGGCGTGCCGGGCAGACCACCGGGGATGTGTGCGCCGTGGTCGTAGAAAATTTCGGTGCAAGGGCCGCAAGGGCCGGTGTCGCCCATCATCCAGAAGTTGTCAGACGCGTAACGCGCCCCCTTGTTGTCGCCGATGCGAATCACGCGCGCCGTCTCCAACCCCATCTCCTTCGTCCAGATGTCGTAAGCCTCGTCGTCCTCGGCATACACCGTGACGTAGAGGCGGTCTTTGGGCAGTTTGAACACCTCTGTCAGCAGCTCCCACGCGTAGCCAATCGCGTCGCGCTTGAAATAGTCGCCGAAGCTGAAGTTGCCCAGCATCTCGAAGAAAGTGTGGTGGCGGGCGGTGTAGCCGACGTTCTCCAGATCGTTGTGCTTGCCGCCGGCACGCACGCATTTTTGCGACGAAGTGGCGCGGGTATAGGGGCGCTTGTCGAAGCCGAGGAACACATCCTTGAACTGATTCATCCCCGCGTTGGTGAACAACAGCGTCGGGTCGTCAGTCGGCACCAGCGAGCTTGAGGCGACAATGGTGTGGCCTTTGGAGGCGAAGTAGTCTAAAAACTGCTGGCGGATTTCACTGCTTTTCAT
>JAVHSF010000322.1:0-42447 GCA_036172035.1 Gallionella sp.
TGGGTTCCCGCCTTCGCGGGAACGACAAAACCGAATAAATCAGTGCTTCCCTAGTAGCCCAGCGCCCTCGCGCCCTGATAAAACGCGAAACTCAGCAGCCAGGCCAGCGTCAGCGACCAGACGATGGAAAACAGGGTGAAACCGTTGTGTTTGGATTCGCTCCTCAGCGTGGCGATGGTGGACAAACACGGCGTGTACACCAGCGTGAACAGCATGAAGCTGTAAGCCTGTACCCAGTCCAATTGTTGGCCGAGTGCGCCGCCCAGCGCATCGCCGCTCATGCCGTAAATCACCGCCAGCGAGCCGATGACGATTTCCTTGGCGACGAAGCCGAAGATCAGGGCGATGGTGAGTTCCGGCGTGATGCCGAGGGGCGCGAACAAGGGGTGCAGCCAGTCGCCCAGGATGCCGGCGTAGCTGTCAGGGCCGGCGGGTGCGGCGGAGAGCGGCAAATGGGTGAGCAGCCAGACCAGCACCACCCCGGCGATGATGAACTGGCTGGCGCGGCGCAGGAAATGGGTGACTTCCTGCCAGCCGCGCAGCACCATCTGCAGCAAGGTGGGAAAGCGGTAGGGGGGCAGTTCCAGCACGAAAGGCTCGCTGTTCTGGAATTTGTTTTTGAACAGCAGCGCGGTGAGTATCGCGGCGGCGAAGCTGAACAGATACAGGCTGAACAGCACCAGCGGGGCGGCACGGGGCGAGAACAGCGCGGCGGTGATGAAGACGAATACCTGCAAACGCGCCGAACATAAGGAGAAGGGGATCACCAGCATGGTCAGCAGGCGCATCGCGCGCGAACGCATTACGCGCGTCCCCATCAGCGCGGGTACGTTGCAGCCGAAGCCCATCAGCAGCATGACAAACCCGCGCCCGTCCAGCCCCATTTTGGCCATCAGCGCATCCATCAGGAAGGCGGCGCGCGACAAATAGCCGCTGTCCTCGACAATGGCCATCAACAAAAAGAACAGGATGATGATGGGGACAAAGGCGGCGACGGTCGCCACGCCGTTGTAGATGCCGTCCAGCAACAAGCCGTGCAGGAACGGCGGCAGTCCGTCCAGCAGCGGAACCAGTGCGGCCGCGCGCAACCAGGCGAGCAGGTCGGCGACCCCCGTTTGCAGCGGCAGACCGACCAGGAAGATGCCCTGAAACAGCAGGTACATGATGCCAAAAAAAATCGGCAGTCCCAGTAACGGATGCAGCATCACGCGGTCGAGTTTTTCGGTGAGGTTGACCGGCAGTTGCGCGGGGATTTGCACCGAGTGTTTCAGTACCCTGGCCATTTCGGTTTCAATCTGTCCGTCCTGCTCCAGCTGGCTGCGCACCTGGGCAGCCATGCCGGGCGTGGGGTAACGCAAGGCGCGGGTAATGGCTTTCAGGGATTCCGGGTAGCCCGTGCCATATTTGCCGCTGAGCTGGAAGATAGGCACCCCCAGCATCGTTGCCATTTTGTCGCTGTCTATGGTGATGCCGTACTTTTTGGCTTCGTCTGACATATTCAGCAGCACGACAATATTCAGGTTGAGTTGCCTGAGTTGTAGCAACAGGCTGATCTGGCGTTCGATCTGCGTGGCGTTGAGAATTACCAGCGCCAGGTCGGGTACGTTGTCGTGCAGGAAGTGACGCACTACCTGTTCGTCGTCAGAAAACCCGTGCAGGTCGTAAATTCCAGGTAAATCAATTATTTGCACCATATCCGCGCCGAGCAGGATTTTGCCGTTGAGCAGTTCTACAGTGATGCCAGGCCAATTTCCCACCCGCGCAGCGCCGCCCGTCATGCGGTTGAATAAGGTGGATTTTCCGGTGTTTGGCATACCCAATAACGCGATGCGCTTCATGTTTTGCATACCTTTATTTTGGCGGCTTCGGCGAGGCGCAGCAGGATGTCGGTGGTGCCGATGCGCACTTGTAGCGGCCCCGAGAAGCTGGCTTTGCGTATCAACTCAATTTCGCTGCCAGAGCGAAAGCCCAGCGCCAGCAGGCGCTGATGCAACGCTTCTTCGGCGTGAATCGTGACGATGGTGGCGCTGTCGCCGACGCGGAGAGTGTCGAGTGTGATTGCGTGCATGAGAGGTAGTGATTCAATATTTTCCCCATTATTCCACAGCCATCCGGTTTTTGTCGCGTTAGCCATGTTCCGATTGAGAAATGACATCGTTTGAATGTCTGTTGAGTACCGCAAGCCCGCTTCCTTGGGTTAGAATGCGACCTTTGCTTTTGCTGGCCAGGAAAACGGGAATCAAGATGATTAAGGGCAGTATTGTTGCAATCGTTACACCCATGCATGAAGACGGTAGCCTGGACTTGGCCGCTTTTCGTGCTTTGATTGATTTTCATGTCGAACAGGGTACGGATGCCATCGTCGTGGTCGGCACGACGGGTGAAGCGCCCACGGTCAACCTGGAAGAACACGAATTACTGATTAGTACGGCGGTCAGGCACGCGGCCGGGCGCATTCCCATCATCGCGGGTACGGGGGCGAATTCGACCCGGGAAGCCATCGAACTGGCTGCTTATTCGCAACGCGCGGGTGCGGATGCTTCGCTAACGGTTGTTCCTTATTACAATCGGCCCACGCAGGAAGGCATGTATTTGCACTTCAAAGCCATCGCGGAAGCGGTGGATATGCCGCATATCCTGTATAACGTGCCGGGGCGGACGGTTGCCGATATGCACAATGATACGGTGCTACGCCTGGCGCAGATACCCAATATCGTGGGTATCAAGGACGCGACCGGCAACATCGAGCGCGGAACGGATTTGCTGCAACGCGTACCCGACGACTTTGCCGTTTACAGCGGCGATGATGCCAGCACGCTGGCGCTGATGTTGCTGGGTGCGCACGGCACGATTTCGGTCACAGCCAATGTCGCGCCCAGGCTGATGCATGAAATGTGCGCGGCGGCTTTGCTGGGGGACGTTGCCCGCGCGCGGGAAATCAATTTCCGCTTGCTGGGGTTGCACCGCAAGCTGTTTGTCGAGGCGAATCCGATTCCGGTTAAATGGGCAGTGGCGCGGATGGGCAAGGTTGGTCTGACCCTGCGTCTGCCGTTGACCCCGTTATCAGCAGATTTACACGATGTCGTTGAACAGGCCATGCGTCAAGCTGGCGTACTTACAGAACACTAGGATGGGTGGGGAATTGAATATGAAAGTATTGAAAATCGGCGTTTCCAGTGTCGTGCTGGTTTCTTTGGTGGGTTGCGGTGCCATGGGGTTGGGAAACAAGCGCATTGATTACCGGGCGGGTGCGGAGCAAGCGCCGACGCTGGAAATCCCGCCTGATTTGTCTACCCCTGAAACGGATAGTCGTTACAAGGTGGCGGACGGCGAGTCAGTCGCTTCTTATTCCGATTACGCCAAAGGGTCGGCTGCCAGTCCGGTGCAGGGTTCGGTCGCCAGTTCAGTCTTGCCAGCCGTGAAGGGCGTGAGTCTGGAACGCAACGGCACACAACGCTGGTTGCTGGTGCAAGAGCGTGCCGAAAACGTCTGGCCGGTGGTGATGGCATTCCTGCATGAGACGGGTTTGAACGTCAAGACAGAAAATCAGGCTGCCGGTATTATCGAAACGGATTGGGCCGAAAATCGTGCCAGCATTCCGCAGGGAGTGATACGCAGCACTATCGGTAAAGTGTTCGATGGCATGTACTCGTCCAACCAGCTCGATCAGTATCTCGTTCGTCTGGAGCGCGCCAAGGACGGCGTGGGGACGGAAGTTTATATCACGCATCGCGGCAAGGAAGAGATGCTGGAAGCGGATGGTAGTGGTTCCCGGTGGCAAACACGCGACAGCGACCCGGCGCTGGAGGCAGAGATGCTGCAACGCCTGATGGTGCGTTTCGGTGGCGCTACGCCGGTGCAGGCGGCGGTTGCGACGGGTGAAGGTTCATCGGTTTCGACGGGTACGGCTAGTTTGCTGGAAATATTTGATGGCAGTAGCGTTATTGTCATCAACGATGCGTTCGACAAGAGCTGGCGTAGAGTCGGGCTGGCAATCGAACGTGCGGGTCTGGTGGTTGAAGACAAGGATCGTGAAAAAGGCGTTTATTATCTGCGTGCGGCTCAGGCAGAAAAGGGCTGGCTGGATACCCTGCAGTTCTGGAAGGACGATGCAGACAGCAATGTTCGTTATCGCGTGAGTGTCAAGGATGGTGGCGCGTCATGCGAGGTGTCGGTCACTGACCAGAACGGTGTCAGCAGTGATGCCAGCAAGCAGCGCCTTGCGGCGATTTACAAGAATATCAATCAATAATGCTTGCCTGGGAGTCTGTTTGACTTAAAGGGAATCTGGTAATGGCGCGGTACGCTGATCGCAGCTGCCGCGCCATTTTTATTTGGGCAATCGAGATAACGTCATGAGGTTCGCTTCTTTGGGTAGTGGCAGCAAGGGGAACGCGCTGCTGGTGAGTGCCGGGAAGACCCGGGTGCTGCTGGATTGCGGATTTGGCTTGAACGATAGCATCGCGCGGCTGGCGCGGCTGGGTGTGCTACCCGAACAGTTGGCTGGTATTCTGGTGACGCACGAGCATGGTGACCACATCGGCGGGGTGGCGCGTCTGGCGCGAAAATTCAACCTGCCCGTCTGGCTGACATATGGCACGCTGTGCAGTCAACCGAAAGCCTTTGCTGGCATTGCGCAGTTGTATGAGATTGACCCGCATCAGGCATTCGCGGTGCAGGACATCGAAGTGTTGCCCTATCCCGTGCCGCACGATGCCGTCGAACCGGTGCAATATGTGTTCGGCGATGGAGCGAGACGCTTGGGCGTGTTGACTGACGCGGGATGCGGCACGCCACACATTGAAGCGATGCTGGACGGCTGCCACGCCTTGTTGCTGGAATGCAATCACGATGCCGGGATGTTGCAAAACGGGGATTACCCCTACCGTTTGAAGCAGCGCGTGGCGGGACGTTTCGGGCATTTGAGCAATGATGAGTCGGCCGGTTTGCTGGGTCGTCTTGATACCAGTCATTTGCAGCATTTGATCGCAGCCCACCTGAGTGAACAAAACAATACGCCCGAACTTGCCGTTAAGGCGTTGTGTGCGGCGATAAACTGTGAGGAAAGCTGGATTGGTGTGGCAAGCCAGCAAGAGGGGTTTGCCTGGCGGGAAATCATATAAGGCGAGAACAGGGAAATACCGCGCTTTTCAACCCTGCAAATAACATGTAAATTCATCATGTTAGGTGACATCAATAAGCAACGATGACATGGCCTGAAAATAGGTTCGCGCTATGCACTCGTTGGTTTTGAGCAATAAAAAAGCCGACTTGCGTCGGCTTTTTTATTGCTTGTGAGCGGGTTGCTTATTTTGCGGCAGGAGCAGCGTCAGCGGCAGGAGCAGCAGCAGCGTCAGCAGCAGGAGCAGCGTCAGCAGCAGGAGCAGCTTCAACAGCGGATGCAGCAGCAGCAGGTGCTTCAACAGTAACAGTAGCAGCTGGAGTTTCGATAGTAACAGCAGGAGTTTCAGCAGCTTTTTCGCCACAGGCGGTCAAAGCAAGAGCCAACAGAGCAGCAACGAGAGCAGATAATTTCATGGTCAATTTCCTTCGTACAGTTAATAAAAAGTTTTTTCGACTTGGTAAAGTCACCTAAATCAAAGTCGCAGCATTCTAGCAGGTAATTTTAAAAAAACCAGTGGCAACACAAATTATTTTTATTAAAGTCCCAGCGTGGTTGTGGATAAGGCGGGGTGAGAATTGGCCCACATTTCCAGATAACGCGATTGCAGGGTGCGTGCGTTTGACGGGTCGTTGATTGCCAGCAGGCCGCGCGGGTCATCAAAGTGATAACGGCGCACATAATGCGCATTGTCTGCCACGCAAAATGGCGCGGTGATTGCTTGCAGGTTTTGGGCTGTACGGTGAATAAACATGCGGCTGTCAAACTGATGCAGCAACATCGTCATGCGCGGACATAGCGTGGACAGATAGCAGCTGTCATGCGCCAGGACATATAGCTGACTGGACGGATCGGCTAGAAGGAAATGACGCAGTATCTCGTAACGCAATTCGGAGTTGAATCCCAAACCGTCATAATCCTTTTCGAAAAGATAGAGATGGTGTTGCGCCAGTTTGCATAGTGTATCGAGCGCAGATGAATAATCCGCCACGCCATCCAGGCGGGTATGTTGCGGCGCGTCTCCTGTCATGGCATTCGGACGAGATTGATAAAGCCGTCCAGATACCACTGGTAGAGCAATTCGATCAGGTCAACCGATGATTTTTCCTGTGATTTCCCCTGTGATTTTTGGGGGAGCGTCTCCGTGCTGAATGCCAGCGCAGGTAGTTCGTGCCGGTCTGCCAGTTCACGCAACAATTTGTAGTTGTCGCCAACGCCTGGAATTGCCTCGCCGTTCATGAAAATATCGTTGCCATGACACAGCATCTGGGTTTTCAGGTCGAGTACCAAGCCGTTGTTTTTCAGGTTCTTTTCAAACTTCTTCAGGCTCATCGGCGATTCGGGTACGTCAAAATAAATATGCGGTTTCGGTTCGCTCAGGTAACAGCCGAGGAAATTTGCGATGTCCTCCTTGTCCCAGCGCACCTGTTTGATGGCCTGTTCCACCTGGCGCAGCATCGCCGGGCTGATTTCGGAAGGATGCTGCTGCGTTTTCAGGTCAGGGTCGGCATACATGCCTGCCACTGCGATCCTGTCTTGTAGATATACCAGAAATTGCTCGGCCAGTTCCTGATAGGCGGGCGTGCGGAAACCGATGGAATAGGTCATGCAGTCGTCTTCGGCGATGCCGTTGTGCGCGCAGTGCGGCGGCAGATACAGCATGTCGCCGGGTGCCAATACCCACTCTTGTTCAACCTTGAAGTTTTTCAGAATGCGCAGCGGTGCGCCTTCAATCAATTCATGGTCGGACTGTGTGGAAATCTGCCAGCGTCGGTGTCCCATGCCTTGCAATAAAAATACGTCATATGAATCGAAATGCGGACCAACACCGCCCCCCCTGGGGGCGTAGCTCACCATCAGGTCGTCCAGCCGCGCATGGGGGATGAAAGCAAATTTTTTCAACAGTTCTGCGGCTTCCTGAAGATGGTGATTCAATCCTTGCACCAGCACCGTCCAGGGGAGCTTGCTCAAGCCTTTGAAGTGTTTTGCCGAGAAGGGTGACTGTCGTAGTTCAAATTGGTTGTGCGATTGCGTCACCAGGCGCGCCTGTACGTCCTCGGTGCAGGCCAGCTCGATTGTTTGTTGCGGGCTGAGCAGCCCGTTGAATTGCGGCAAGGCAGCGCGTATCAGTAAGGGCTTTTTTTGCCAGTAGTCGCGAAGAAACTCATTGACGCTGAGATTGCCAAGCAGGGGGAGTGTGTTTTTCATGCGCGGCATTATAGCCTCGCCGTGTTCGCCAGGCTCGTGGTAATTGCCGGGGGCGTGGTAATTATTTATTAGGAAGCGCAGGGCAAAATGTTTACAATGCCGCGATGCGCGCAGCTGCAAGCGCCTGTTAAAGACCGAAATTGTTAAAGACCAAAATTGTTAAAGATTAGAGATAAGGAATTGAAATGAAGATTGCAAAAAACTCCGTGGTATCGCTGCGCTATGAATTGATTGATGAGGCTACCGGCGAACTGGTTGAAAAGGTCGAAGAACCGGTAAGCTACCTGCACGGTGGTTATGACGGTATTTTTCCGTTGGTTGAGGAAGCGCTGCACGGCAAGCGTGTCGGCGATGAATGCAGTGTCACGTTGCAGCCGGATGATGCTTTTGGTGAATACGAACACGAACTGGTTGAAGTCGAGCCGCGCAGTTCTTTCCCCGAAGACATCGAAGTCGGGATGCAATTTGAAGGCGCGCCCGAAGAGTCTGACGACGAAGATTTTATTTTGTACACCGTGCTGGAAGTCAGTGACGACGAAGTCACGGTAGACGGTAATCATCCGCTCGCTGGCAAAACGTTGACGTTTAGCTGCGAAGTGACTGGCGTGCGTCCGGCTACGGCTGAAGAGCTGGAACATGAGCATGTACACGACGAAGGCGGTCATTTGCACTAAGCGGGATGGTTGGCTGATGGTAAACGGGGGGCATGAAATCATGCCCCCCGTTTTTTATGCCAGCTTTTCTGCTATCCAGCCAGCGACTTGTTGCGCGCCGGCAGGAATGACGGGGGCGAGGCCGGGTGCGGACCAGAGTTGCTCGAGTTGTGCGGAAAAATCGCCATGATTCAAGGCATCGGGAGAAATTTCACAGCTCCGGCCATACCGTTGCAGCCATTCGATCAAGGGCGGTGATTCCGGCCAGTCGGGGCGACCGACATAGAGTACCGGTACGCCACAACACGCGGCCTCAACGAAACTGCCGTAACCCGGTTTGCACAGCAGCGCATCGCTGCTGGCCAGCAAGTCGCCAAAGCTCATGGGTAACGATTCGAGGATGATGGCATCGGGGTGGTCGGTTTGCCAGCTTGCCTGCACCAGATAACGCAGGCTCGCTATGCGCGGCCAGTCTTCGACGGGTAAACGGCTGGCGATGCCGCCCATGCTTACCAGCACCAGTTTTTCCTGTTGCGATAGTTTCAGGTGAGAGTTAAGTTCGTCGCGCCGGTTCCTGCCAATATCGGCGATGGGCGCGACAGGAATCAGGTTGGTCAGGTCTTGCATCGCCATGCCCGGCGTGGCGCGCAGGAAGGCATCGGCATTCGCGTAGCAGGACTGGATTTGTCTGGTGATCGTGCCGTCGCCGCAATAGTGCAGGAAGATGTCCGCCCAATTCAGCGAACACAGTGCCGCATTGGCAATGCCGGCCTGTTGTGCGCCCGCCAGGGGCAGATAGCCGACGTTGGAAAAGACCATGTCCGCACCGAGTTCGCGCAACAGATGCGCCTCATTTGCCACACGAGCAGGCCAGTCGGCATGAAATGCGCTATATGCCGCGCGGCTTTCCTCGGCGCGGACGTGCAGCGCGGAAGACATCACCATGCCGATGTCGCCTTCGCTCGGCAGATGGGCAAAGGGCGCATGGATGCGGGTACGCAAATGCGTGAGTGGTGCGCTCGAACGTACCGTGAGCCGGACTTCGGGACGCAATTTGTGTAGCGCATTCAGTATGGGTGCGGTCTGTGCGACATGACCGAAGCCGTGGCCGGAAATGGAAACAACGAGGTGAGGTGCGTGGCGCATATTCAAGACCGAAACAAAGTGGCGGAATTATTTCACATCTGCTGCGGGGGGTGTCATGTTTGGTGGGGATTTGAACCGTGGCGTGATGCGACTGCTTGAAGTGACCGATAATCCCTGAAAAACAGCCGTTTATCGCGGCATTCTAACCTTTCATAGGCAGCCCCGGAAATGGTTGTGCGGTGTTGGACGGATAACCCGCTTTTGTTAATCTGTAGGTACAGACATTTTCTGTATACGGGAACTTAAAATGAAATACCTCAATAGCCACCCACTACACAACGAACCTGATGCCACCCTCTGCTTTAACCCGGCAAGCCGAAAGCAGGATTTGCACTGGAAGGAATATTTACCCGTGATCCTGCTGGGCGTGATCCTGCTGGGCTTGTTGATACCCAGTCTATTGTGGTGACAATGCGCCTGTCACTGGGGTTATCGCACCTTGAGCATACTCCTGGGAATGGCAGTTGACCGTTGCAATGATTTGGTAACTAAATGATTTTATTGGTAATTTTTTGGGTGATCTGATTCTCTGCATCGCTACGGGCGGGAATTGCGTGCTTCGTTGGCGTAGCTTGTAACGCCCTGGAATAGAACGATCATTTTGCTTACCCGGCGTATCGAATTATTCCGTTCTCAATGCTTCTACCGGATCGAGCCGCGCTGCGCGCCGGGCTGGCATTACGCCCGCGATCAGGCCGATGCTGACGGCTGAGAGTTCGGCCAGCAGTGCGAACAGCCAGGGCGTGTGAACCGGCAGTGCGGGGAATAACCCGTGCAAGCCTTGTGCCATACCGACGCCCAGCGCCAGACCCGCCAGTCCACCCAGCGCGGAGAGCAACATCGCCTCGCCAAGGAACAGCGCCAACACCTGGTTTTCGCGCGCGCCCAGCGCGCGCAGCAAGCCGATTTCGGCGGTGCGCTCAGAGACCGCCATGGTCATGATGGTGAGGATGCCGACGCCGCCCACCAGCAGGGAAATCGCGCCTAATGCCCCCACCGCGAAGGTGATGACATCCAGCACAGAGCCTAGCACTTCTAGCGCCTTCTCCTGCGGGATCAGCGTGAAGTCTTCGCGCCCGTGCCGCTCCTTGAGCAGCGCGGTGATGGAACGCACCACGCTTTGCAGTTCAGAGTTGGCGTTGTAGCTCACGTGGATTTCCATCAATCCCGGACGGTTGAACAACTCCATCGCCCGTGCGGCGGGGATAATCACAATATCGTCCAGATCGAAGCCCAGCACCTGCCCCTTGGGCTCCATCACGCCGATCACGCGGTAGCGTTGCCCGCCGACGCGCAGATAACTGCCGAGCGGGTTCTGTCCGGCGAATAATTCCTGACGCACCTTGGAGCCGAGTACAACCAGCGCGCGCGCCTGGGTGGGATCGTCGTCGGGCAGGAAACTGCCGGTCTGCACCTTCATACTGAAGATGTTCGGCATTTCATGGCCGTGTCCGTGCACCATGGTGCGGCGGGTCTTGCCATTGAAGCGCACCTCGGCATTACCCAGCACGCTGGGATCAACGTATTCGATGTTCGGCAAATGCCGCAAGGCCTGCGCGTCCTCGATCGAAATCGTCTTGATCGAACCGAAGATGCCCACGTTCCCGCCCTGCGTCTGCGTCTTGCCGGGCTGGATGTTGATGATGTTCGTGCCGAACTGCGAGAACTCGGACAAGACGAACTGATGCAGCCCCTCGCCGATGGAAGTCAGCAGAATCACCGCCGTGATGCCGATGGCGATGCCCAATCCCGTCAAAAAGCTGCGCACCCGGTAAGCCAGGAAGCTCGAAGTGGTGAGGCGGATCAGGTCGGGGAGCAGCATTGTTACGTCATTCCGGCGCAGGCCGGAATCCAGCAAATTGAACAAGCCCCGCGTAGCGGGACAAGACCAAACCACCTATTGAATAAAAGCACCGGATTTCGGCCTGCGCCGAATAACCAGCGACTGCTCGCTTGCGGGCTTGGTCGAATGGCTAGTAGTTTCATCAATGACATCCTGATGGATGGGCTGTCTTCAACACGACGTGGCCTCTTCTTACCCGGCTTTGCCAAGCGGATGGATTGCGTGAGCTATGGAAAACGGCGAGTACAACGACGCGGTCCTTTTCGTACCAATCACCCGCATCGTCAAGTTCGCGCCGGGTTTGTCGCCGGAAAATGAGGGGATACATTATCGTTTCCAGCGAGCGATGGCTTCAGTTTTTATAGTGTTCCAGCATATCGTGTCAGCCGGATCGGCATCGTCTTCTTCCAAACGGCGATTCAGTTCGTCCATTTCTGTCGTGCAGGGAAGTAACAAGCCCACCTCAACCGCGACCGAATCCAAGATGTCCTGCACCATGGCGATCCGCTCTTCGACACTCATGCTGTCTATGCCGAGCTTGTGCAGTGCTTGTCCCATGATATTCTCCTGTATTGCGGGGTTTCGTGGCTCCGATCCCCCCGGATTGCGCTGCGCTGCATCCGGGCTACGCTGGCTGTCATTTCAATTGGTTAATCCGTTTGCGATTACGCTGTGCAATCGCAGCTTCGATAGTGCGTTTACCGATAGTCAGCGAAACTTCGTGCAGTATATCTGGATGAGTCAACTCGCCCCATGTCTTGAAAGTGAAATGGTCAATAGAAAACCCATCGCTTCTTTCCTGAAATATCCATAAACCACGCCTTGCCGCCAAAGCCAACACCTTGGCCTGTAGCCGTAAAGCATAGGATTTCGCTTGAACAAATGACTCTTTCAATTCTTTGTTCGTATTGATGTCAAATTTGCATTCAATCACCGCCACCGCACTTTCTTCGCCGTGGAGAGGATCTCCGCCCAAAACATAGTCTGGATAGTTGCGCTCTCTGCGCCCCATTCTTACCGGGAGTTGCCGTATCCAGTCCATTCCATCGAATCCAAGATTTCGAAGCAGCGGCTCCAATAGTTTCAGTTCAACACCGCGTTCATTTTCAAGTCCGGCGACAGAAAATTCTTCCACGGCGGGCGGTGATGGCAAGAGTGAAATATCGAATCCGCGTTGTTGCAATAGCTCAACTATCGCGGCGTAGCCAAGGATGGGAAATGCCTTGCCACTCGTGCCTTGAAAATGAGCCCGAACACTGGGAAAAGTTCCCATCAAGGGATGTTTGGCAAATTCTGCAAAAGGTATGGGCGTAATTTTTATCGGGTTGCCCACATGAATCATGGAGTAGTAATAAAAATACGGGTCGTTACAACCTTCATCTAACGCACGCCAAACGGAATGAAGGTGGCTTTTTGGTGAGGCACAATACAACAGAATTATGTCGCCGCGTCGTGTCTCTAAATTGCCTTGCCAGTAGGTTGAAGAATCTTTGTTGATGGTGTCCAAGTAGTCAAAATCATTATTCTCTACCCCGCCAATAGAAAACCAGATACGCGAAGGTGGCGGCAATTCACGCAATTCTTTCGTTGCGAAATTCTTCGGTGCAAAGTCATACAAGAAGGCATTAAGTTCTTGCGGTGAAAGCTCATGAGTTTTTCGGAAGTTGTAGAATGCGCGGTTCACGTGAAGGTAATACAGCGCCCGTTCACGTTGTTGTAGTTTGCCCGGAATTTCAGAAAGGGCAATGTCAAAGAAGTGGCATATTTTTTGGAGCTGATTGAAGCGTCTTGGAAAAAGGTAGGGAATGAAGAATTCAGGATGGGCATCGTGAAGTCCGGCTGACACACCGTCAATATTCGTGATTACATCTGAATAATATTTAGGATCATCTTTACCCCCACCAAAGTCTGCTCTATAACCTTTGCCATCGTCATTATCAATTGGGAATGGAATAACTTCGTCCGCAATATGGGTGAAAAGTTTCTCCGCCTCGTCTAGGCATGTGATTACTTGTTTTGCGGCATATTTTTTTATCTCTTGGCGAAGATTAACCTCCGCCCAATGTTCCATGACTTCACCATTCGACATTTCGTAGTAACTTAATTGACGAACAAATGCTTCTACCCCAAATGAAAGCGTATCTGGCTCAATAAATTCAGCAACATTCTGACCAATAGCTGCGCGTCCCTCTCGCGAGTTGCGATACAAGTTCCACAGAAATCTGTTAAATTCCATAAGGTTAGCTCTACGTTCCGTGGAATTTGTCCAGATCAAGCCGCCCGTCTGTCGGGCAGATTCATATCCACCACGATTTTGTCGTAGGGCGTGAAAACCAGACCGTTTTCATCTTTCTCGATGGCCATCCATTCGATCAGGCGGTCGCAGTCGTTATGGACATTCTTGTAATCGCGTTTGAGTTGGCGCGCCAGTTCGGCGGTGGTCATCGCGCCACCTTTTCGTAACGTGCCGATCAGTTCCCAGCGCTTGGGTGTGAAGACCGAGAACAATTCACCGACATCGTCGAAGCCGACGCCGAAATAGGGTTTGACGGGGAGGCCTTCTTTTGCTGCCAGCATGGTGGCAGAGGCGCGCGCAAGACTGGCGGTGACGGGTTCGCCTACGGTCAGATGCAGTACGGTGTTATTGATTTTCATTTTGTCGCCTCCATTACGTCTTGCCAGAAATCTTCGAGTAATCGGGTTTCGTCCGTGTAGGTGTAGGGCAACTCGGTTTCACCCAGATGTTTGTGGTCGCCTTTGCCGCGCTCGTTGTCGTAGCCGACCACACGCATATCATTGTGGATAAACACAAAACGATACTTGAACGGATGCTCAGAGGGCGGCACGGGTTCAGGCACTCGCCAGATAACCAGCTCGATGATGCCGCCAGCATAGCTACGTTTCTCGCGATATAACAGTTCGGCTTTTGCCTTCATGGCTGAATTATGGGTGCGGATGATATATGGTGTCAAGAACCATAGCTATCTTCCCGCCAGCGCAGTCACCGGGTCGAGGCGGGCGGCGCGGCGGGCGGGCCAGACGCTGAACAGGATGCCGGTGGCAAGCGAGGTGCCGATTGCGGCGAGTACCGCCCACCACGGCGCGACGACGGGCAGCGAGGGATAAATCTTGCCGATCGCCAGTACGCCGAGTTCGCCCAGCATCAGGCCTGCCACGCTGCCGATGCCGGACAGCAGTACGGCTTCGGCGAAGAACAGATTGCGGATTTGCGCGGCGGGCGCGCCCAGGGCTTTGAGCAGGCCGATTTCTTTTACGCGCTGCGAGACGGCGATGAGCATCACGTTCATGATCAGCACGCCTGCCACCGCCAGGCTGATCGCGGCGATGCCGCCAATGGCCAGCGTCAGCGCGCGCAGGATGCGGTCGAAGGTGGCCAGCACGGCATCCTGTGTGACCACCGTCACGTCGCGTTCGCCGTTGTGACGCTCGGTGAGAATCTGTTCTGCAGCGCGTTTGGCAGGCTCGATGGCATCGCGGCTCTTGGCTTCGACCAGCACGCGGAACAGACCGGTGGTGTTGAACAGGATATGCGCCGAGGCGACCGGCACGATGACGATCTCGTCGGTGTTGAAGCCCATGGATTCGCCTTGAGCAGCCATCACGCCGATTACGCGGAAACGCCGGTCGCCCAGCCTCACCCAGGCACCGATGCCGGAATCGTTGCCGAACAGTTCGCGCCTGATCTTGGCACCCAGTACGCACACCGATTCGCTGGAATGCATGTCGCCTGCGGACAGGAATTGGCCTTGTCCCAGTGTCATGTGGCGCACCGGCAGCAGGTCGGCGGTGGAGCCGAGTACGATCACCTCGCGGTTGAGCGCGTCTTTTGAAATCTGCGAAGTGCCGATGGTCAGCGGCGCGATGCGCTTGATGGCGGGGTTCTTCAACAGGGCTGCTGCGTCGTCCAGCGTGAGTTCGCGCGGGATCTGGCCGAGTAACATGCCGGGGCCGATACCTGCCGTCTCGGTGCGACCGGGGAACACGATGACCAGATTGGTACCCAGCGAGGAAAATTGATTGACCACGTAGCGCCGCGCCCCTTCGCCCAGCGCGGTCAACACCACGACGGAGGCAACGCCTATGGACATCGCCAGGATCATCAGCAAGGTGCGTGAGCGGCTGCCGCGCAAACTGCCTGAAGCGAACTGCGCGACATCAACGAGTCTCATGTTTCCCGTCCGGTTTCGCTGACGATCCGTCCGTCCACCATATGTAATTGCCGCTTTGCGCGTCCACCGATGACCGGGTCGTGGGTGACGACGATCAGCGTGACCTTTTGCTCGACAAGCGTTTCCAGCAGGTTGATGACTTCGCGGCCAGTGGTCTGGTCGAGGTTGCCGGTCGGTTCGTCGGCCAGCAATACGGCGGGATGCATGCTGGTGGCGCGGGCGATCGCCACGCGTTGCCGCTGCCCACCGGAAAGCTGGTCGGGACGATGGTCGGCGCGGTCGGTCAGCCCGTAGTTTTCCAGCAGTTGCGCGACGCGGGTTTTGCGTTCGGCGGGAGTGATGCCCGCCAGTATCAGCGGCAGTTCGACATTCATCGCAGCGGTCAGGCGCGGCACCAGATGGAAAGACTGGAACACGAAGCCGATCTTTTCGCTGCGCACTTTGGCCTGTTGTTCGTCATCCAGTGCGGTGACATCGCCGCCGTCCAGCTTGTAGGTTCCTGAACTGGGACGATCCAACAGACCGATCAAATTGAGCAGCGTGGATTTTCCAGAACCGGACGGCCCCATGATGGAAACATAGTCGCCTGCCGCGATGGATAGATTGATGTCGCGCAACGCGGTGACCTGCTGGTCGCCGACCTGAAAGCTGCGGCTGATCCCGCTGAATTCAATCATCTGGCAGATTTGCCGGTTTCCGGCTGTACTTTTACGCCCGCTTTCACGCCCTCTTGATCCAGCGACAGTACGATTTGCTCGCCTGCGTTAAGCCCGGAGGTGATTTCGGTCTGTTCCCAGTTGGCAAGCCCCGTGCTGACGGTGCGTTCTTCGAGTACGCCATCCGCCTTGTAGAGCAGGACGCGATGGCCTTCCAGCAGACTTTGTGTCGGGATGCGCAGCACGTTTTGATGGGTTGTATGGACGATTTCGACATCGGCGCTGTAGCCTGCCAGCAGGTTTTCGGAGGTCGGTGGTTCGACGAAATCCACCTCGACCTCGACGGTGCGCGCCTGTTTTTCCAGTTCCAGCACATAGGGTGCGACGCGCTTGACGCGGCCAGCGAAAGTCTTGCCCTTGATCGCGTCCAGCGTGATGCGAGCCGTTTGCCCCGCCTTGATATTGGCGGCATCCACTTCGTCTATCGGCGCGCTGACGAACAGGCAGCGGTCGTCTATCAGATCTATGGCGGGCGGGGTGGGAATGCCGGGTGGGGAAGGCGTGGCGTATTCGCCCAGTTCGCCGCTGATGTCGGCGACGATGCCGTCGAACGGGGCTTTGAGTACCATGCGGTCGAGGCCGGCATGGGCGGCGGCGATGCGTGATCGGCTTTGCTCTATCTGGCTGCGCGCCGCTTCACATCCGCCTTGTGCCACCTTGGCTGCGGCGGTTTTTTGCTCCAACCCTTCATTGGAAATGAATCCTCTGGCCTGTAACTGGCGCGCGCGAACGGCTTCTTTCTCCGCCAGAGCGGCCTGTACGCAGGCTTGTCTTGCCTGCGTCTGCGCCATGATCAATTGCTCTTGCGCGAGGCGCGATTGCGCCTGCAAGTCGTTATTCCACAATTCCAGCAATATTTGACCGGACTTGACGCGCTCGCCCTTTTTGACCAGCAGATGCGCGATCTGGCCGCCAGACGGAGCAGACAGCTTGGCGCGATGGCAGGCTTTTACCGTTCCGGCGCGGGTATTGCTGACGGTTGCTTCGACCGCGCCGCGCCCTGGCGAAATAAGTTGTACGCGAGGTGGGGCGGGGCGCGTGAAATGCCAGATTGCAGATACCAGCAAAATTAACGCCGCCAACCAGAGAAGATAGCGGGTGATTCCTCTGTTGTGCTGCGCTTGCCGGACAATCGTCATGCGATTTCCCCATAAAGTTGGATTTGGAAGCGTTTACGCGTTACGCGCGGTCAGCCATTGTTCAAATGCTTCGGGTGGCATAGGTCTGGCGTATAGGTAGCCCTGTGCATAATCGCAGTCGGCACGGCTCAACAGATCGCGCTGCTGCTCGGTTTCCACGCCCTCGGCGATGACTTTCAAGCCGAGTTTGTGCGCCATGACAATAATCGCTTCGCACAACGCCATGTCATTGGATTCGCTCTCCAGATTGCGCACAAAAGACTGGTCTATCTTGAGGTAGTCAATATCGAATTTTTTCAGGTAGGACAAGGAAGAATAGCCTGTGCCGAAATCATCAATGGAAACCTGAATACCCGCATCGCGCAGTTCCATCAATTTTTCATGGATGCGCACATCTGCATTCAACAGCAGTCCTTCGGTAATTTCAAAAACGAAATTCTCGCCGCATAGCCCCAGTTTGTTTAACTCATCTACAAAAATTTCCACGTTCACGCTATCGTTTTCGTCGGTGAATTCTGCGGGTGATTTGTTCAAGCTGATCTGGAATCCTTCCGGGTTAAGGTCGTTCCAGCGTTTACCCCAGATCAGCGACTTTTTTCTGACAAAAGCGCCGATCTCGACGATGAGTCGGGTTTCCTCCGCCAATGGGATGAAATCGGCAGGGCTGACCATGCCGCGCGTCGGATGTTGCCAGCGCAGCAGTGCTTCCGCCTTGTGGACGCGACCCGTAGCCAGGGCGACGATGGGTTGAAAAAAGATTCTGAATTGATGGTCTGCCAGGGCACCCCGCAAGTCGTTGGTGAGGTGCAAACGTTTCTGTGCGGCTTCCTGCAAGGAAAGTGTGAAATAACTGTAACGGTTACGCCCTTCGTTCTTTGCTGCGTACATTGCCTGATCGGCATTTCTCATCAAGTTGACAATTTCGGTCGCATCAGCCGGATATAGCGTGATGCCGATACTGGCGGAAATATGAATAATTTCATCGCGCAGATAAAAAGGTTCGGCCAGTCGGCTGATGATTTTCTGTGCGAGTTGTCTGGCGACAAGGACATCGTGGAGTTGTGGCAACACGACCGTGAATTCATCCCCCCCCAGCCGTGCCACGGTATCGGTTGCGCGCACGCAGTTCACGATGCGGTTTGCGGCGTGCTGCAACAGCAGGTCTCCTATTTCATGCCCCAGCGTATCGTTCACTTCCTTGAATTGATCGAGGTCAATCAGCAGCAGTGCAATGGGCAAGCCCGAACGAACCGCTTTTTTGATTTCCTGTTCCAGACGGTCGTGAAACAAGTCCCGGTTAGGTAATTCTGTCAGCGCATCAAAATTGGCTTTTCTCCACAGCAACGCTTTCGATCTCTTGAGGGCCTGGAGATAGAGTACCGTTCCGCCTGCGGCACCTATCAGGATGCTGCCTAATGCGCCGATCAGCAACGTGAGCCAGAAATGATTTTGAGCCAGCGACGTAATGGCGGTTACTTCGCCGGCGACATAAACCCGGAGACCATATTGGGGAAGGTCTTTTGCAACCAGCAGATGGGGATTAGGCTGATTTTTGAATTTGAACAGGGCAGGGAATTGATTGTTTTCCCAAGGCAGCATGCCCAGTGTCGGAAAATTGTTTCTGCGGTAACGCGCAAATTTTGCTTCCTCGGAAATGGCTGCAACAGTCGCATTCGGCAGGGCGTGCATCTCCAGTTCCCTGTCGCTGGACAGGATAACGACACCGTTGCTATCGGTTACAAAAGCCTCAAACTGCTTGATCAGAAAGGATAGATTCGGTACGTCTGCCTTGGCAACCACCGCCCCCATGAACTTGCCCCCAATGATGACCGGCGTGGAGAAATACAGTCCGGCGATATGAGTGGTTTTGCCCATCGCGTATTGAAAGCCGTGCCGACCATTTTGATTGTTTTTGAAGAAATCGCGTTCCGCAAAATTGCTACCGATACTGGTTCCCGGTGTATTCCAGTTACTGGCCGCAACGCAGTCGCCCGCCGCGTTCACGACATAAACCAGGTCGGCGTTCAGACTCTTCTTGCTCAGCGCCAGGTAGCGGCTCAGATCGTTAAAGGCGGGATCTTCCGTCCAGAGCTTACGCCGGGTCTCGAGCGTCAGTGGGGAGGGCGTACCATCAAACCGCGATACCGCCCATTTGACGCGCAACAAGTTGGAAAGCAGATCGGGGATGCCGTGCAGTTGGCTCAGGTTGCGCTGGATGCTGTCGGCCAGGTCGTCCGCGCGTTGTTGCGAGCGCAGGGTTTCCTGATTGATCGCCTCGTGTGCAACAGAAAGGTAGTGACGTTCCGCGAGAAACCCCAGCGATACCAGCCATAACACAACCAGCAGCAACGTTAGAATCAGCGTATTGCGTTGTTGTGTTTTTGTGCTGGCGATCAGGTTTGAATAGGGCATGGTCACTGGATGGCAGTTTTGTGTTTCTTTTATCGTCTTTTTATGGATTATCTGATGCCAGACGACAGTCCCGTTGGCAGCCCCGCCAAAACGGGGCTTGAGCATGATATATCAAAAGTCAGGGGGGTTTTAAGGAAACGGCTGAATAACTGCCTGCGCGGGCGAATCGCGGTGTTGTGCAGTACTCAAAGCCTTGTCTGTCAATTTGATGGGTTTCGGTTGTTCCTTTCCGTACGGTTTTATCACGCTCGCCGATTTACTCGGCGTTTCCCTAGGCTTCGGTACAGCCCAGCGAAGTGGTGTTGAAGCCGCCGTCCACATAGGTGATTTCGCCGGTGATACCGCTGGCCAGGTCGCTGCACAGGAAGGCGGCGGCGTTGCCGACTTCTTCCAGGGTTACGTTGCGTTTCAGGGGGGCATTTTTTTCGTTGTAAGACAATAACTTGCTAAAGTCGGCGATGCCTGCTGCGGCTAATGTCCTGATCGGCCCCGCGGAGATGGCGTTGGCGCGGATGCCTTGCGCGCCCAGATGCATGGCGAGATAGCGCACGCTGGCTTCCAGGCTGGCTTTGGCCATGCCCATCACGTTGTAGTGCGGCATGGTGCGTACTGCGCCCAGATAGCTCAACGTCAAAATGGCAGCTTTGCGTCCTTTCATCATCGGCAGTGCCGCTTTGGCCATCGCCGGGAAGCTGTAGGCGCTGATGTCGTGGGCGATGCGGAAAGCGTCGCGACTGAAACCGTCGAGAAATTCGCCGTCCAGCGCTTCGCGCGGGGCGTAGGCAATGGCGTGGACGAAACCGTCCAGGCCATCCCATTGTCGGCCCAGGTCGGCGAAGAGCTGGTTGATGTCATCATCACTGGCGACATCGCACTGGAATACCAGCTCGCTGTCGAACTGTTTGGCCAGATCCAGTACCCGTTCGCGCACCCGTTCGCCCTGATAGGTGAATGCCAGGGTCGCACCTTCGCGGTGCATTGCCTGGGCGATACCGTAGGCGATGGAACGGGTGCTGATCATGCCGGTAATCAAAAATCGTTTGTTGGCCAGAAATCCCATGCTTGTCCTTTTATTTCTATATGAGTTATGGGTCAAAAGTGGCGGGATTATAGAGCAATGCCGCGCAACGGTCAGATGCAATCGTATATAATCGCCCGCTGTCCATTTTCGGGTTCTTTTTTATGCTGGAAGTCAGCAATCTTGCTTGTAGTCGCGGCGATCATCGCTTGTTTGCGGGGTTGAGCTTTGCGCTGCATCCCGGCGAAATCATGCAAATAGAGGGTGCGAATGGCAGCGGCAAGACCAGTCTGTTGCGCACTCTGTGCGGTTTTCTCATGCAGGACGAAGGGACGATTTCATGGTTCGGCGAAGAGGTGCGAGATATACGGGAAACCTATTACGCAGAGGTGATGTACCTCGGCCATTTGAATGCCATCAAGGATGAGTTGAGCGCGCTGGAGAATTTGCGTATTTCTGCCGGGTTGTCGGGGCTTAAGCTGACCGATCAGGATGCGATTTCGGCCCTGCGGCGCATGGGTTTGAAGGGGCGCGAGACGTTGCCCACCAAAGTGTTGTCGCAAGGTCAGCGGCGGCGCGTGGCGCTGGCGCGGATGCTGGTGAGCGATGCAAAATTGTGGATACTGGATGAACCTTTGACGGCGCTGGATGTCGGAGCGGTCTCGCTGATACAGGAATTGCTGGCGGAGCATTTGGCGCAACAAGGCATGGTGATTTTTACCACCCATCAACCGCTGTCCGTCGCGGGAATGGCAATGCGCCGCCTGTCGCTGTCGTAAGCGTCGAGACAAACATGAAGAAACTCACGATGTTTTCCCTGTTGATGCTGGTGATACGGCGCGATCTGGTGTTGGCGCTGCGCTGTCGCACGGATGTGTTGACGACGCTTGTTTTTTTCGTGATGGTGGTCAGCCTGTTTCCGCTGGGGGTGGGTCCCGAAACTGACATGTTGCGCAAAATCGCGCCGGGCGTGTTGTGGGTAGCAGCCCTACTGTCGTCAATGTTGTCGTTGGGTCGGCTGTTTTCGGCGGACTATTTGGATGGTACGCTGGAACAGATGTTGCTCGTACCGCAGTCGCTGTCCGTGCTGGTGCTGGGCAAGATGGTGGCGCACTGGATGGTGTCGGGTTTGCCGCTGGTGTTGTTGACTCCGGTGCTGGGGCTGCAATTTGATATGTCGCCGGATGCGATTGGCGTGTTGATTCTGGGTCTGCTGTTGGGCACGCCTGTTCTCAGCATGTTGGGCGCGATCGGTGCGGCGCTGACGTTGGGCTTGCGGGGCGGCGGCGTGTTGTTGTCCCTGCTGGTGTTGCCGCTGTGTATTCCCGTGCTGATTTTTGGTACGGGTGCGGTGGGTGCCGTGACCGCCGGGCTGAATTATTCTTCCCATCTGTCCATGATGGGTGCGTTGCTGGTGTTAGCGCTGACTTTTACCCCCTGGGTGGCGGCGCAGGCGTTACGAATTTCAATGGAATGAATTTAGAGATTTTTATATGGCGATAAACTGGTTTAAATATTCCGCTCCGACGACCTTCTACGGTCTGGCGGGCAAGTTGATTCCCTGGTTCGCCATTCCGGCAGCCATTTTGTTTGTGGTGGGTTTGTACATCGGTTTTGCCATCGCGCCGATGGATGCGCAGCAAGGCGAGTTCTACCGTATCATTTTCATTCATGTGCCAGCCTCCATACTGTCCATGTTTTTGTACATGATCATGGCGGGCTATGCCGCGCTGGGCTTGATCTTCAACACCCGTCTGTCCGCCATGATGGCGAGTGCGGTCGCCCCGACCGGTGCGCTGTTCGCCTTCATCTCGCTGTGGACGGGCGCGCTGTGGGGCAAGCCGATGTGGGGCGCGTGGTGGGTGTGGGATGCGCGCATGACTTCCGAATTGATTTTGTTGTTCCTGTACCTGGGCTTTATCGCGCTGCACGCTTCGATAGACGATCCGCGCCGCGCCGACCGCGCGTCAGCCTTGCTGGCAATCGTCGGTTCGGTGAACGTCCCCATCATCTACTTCTCGGTGAAATGGTGGAATACCTTGCATCAAGGCTCGACCATCAAATTCAGCGGGACTTCCATGCACATCGCCATGCAGCAAGCGATGTTCACCATGCTGGCGGCGTGCTGGCTGTACGCGATAGCGGTCGCGCTGGCGCGGGTGCGCAGCATTATTCTGGAACGGGAACGAAATACCAAATGGATAGCCGAACTGGCGGAGGTGAAACAATGAGTCTGGATATCTGGATGAGAGAAAATCCGCTGACCTATGTGTGGATAGGTTCATATGCGGTGGCGATGCTGGTGTTTGTCATCGAAATCGCGATGGTGAGACACAAGAGAACCCTCACCTTGCAGCAAGTTCGCCTGATACATCAAGCAGAAGAGGAATAGCATGAAACCGCGTCAGAAAAGAGCTTTGTACATTATCGTCGCCATCGCCGCAGTCGGTATCGCGGCGGGGCTGGTGTTGAACGCACTCAAGGATAACGTCAGTCTGTATTTCACCCCGACTCAGGTCTATAACAAGGAAGCGCCGGAAGGCCGCAGCTTCCGCATCGGCGGTCTGGTCGAAGAGGGCAGCATCAAGCGCGAGGCAGATGGGCTGACGGTCAATTTCGTGATTACCGATCTGCACAAAACCTTGCCCGTGGTTTACAAGGGCATCCTGCCGGACCTGTTCAAGGAAGGCAAGGGCGTGGTGGTGCAAGGCAAGATGGAAGCCGGTGGCCTGATGCGCGCCGACGAGGTGTTGGCCAAGCACGACGAAAACTACATGCCGCCCGAAGCCAAGGATGCCTTGCAGAAAGCTGAAGCCGCCAATGCCGCCGCGGCAAGCACGGCGCTATCCCCGTCTTCCGCAGCGCCCGGCGCACAATGATTCCCATCTGTTCTACAGCGAAAGTTAATACATGATTCCAGAGCTAGGTCACTTTTCCCTGATTGTCGCGTTATGCCTGGCGATTGTCCTCGGCGTGCTGCCGATACTCGGCGCGGCGCGCAACAACGCAGTCTTCATGGGGCTCGCCCGTCCGGTCGCTTACGGGCAGTTGCTGTTTGTCGGCCTCTCGTTTGCCGCGCTGGCCTACGCCTTCCTCAACAACGATTTTTCCGTGCTGTATGTCGCGCAGCATTCCAATTCCCAGTTGCCCGCGATCTATCGTTTCTCGGCAATCTGGGGCGGACACGAAGGTTCGTTGCTGCTGTGGGCGTTGTTTCTGTCGGTCTGGACGGCTGCGGTGGCGACTTTCAGCCGTCATCTGCCGGCAGAAATGGTGGCGCGCGTGCTGGGCGTGATGGGCTTGATCGCGGTCGGGTTCATACTGTTCATGCTGTTCACAAGCAGCCCGTTCGAGCGCCTGTTACCCGCCGCTGCCGATGGCCGCGACCTGAACCCGCTGTTGCAGGATCCCGGTCTGGTGATCCATCCGCCCATGCTGTACATGGGCTATGTGGGTTTTTCGGTGGCCTACGCTTTCGCGATTTCCGCCTTGCTGGGCGGCAAACTGGATGCGACCTGGGCGCGCTGGTCGCGTCCCTGGACGACGGTAGCGTGGGTGTTCATGACGCTTGGCATCGCGCTGGGTAGCGGCTGGGCTTATTACGAGCTCGGCTGGGGGGGCTGGTGGTTCTGGGATCCGGTGGAAAATGCCTCGTTTATGCCCTGGTTGCTGGGTACGGCGCTGATTCATTCGCTGGCCGTGACCGAGAAGCGCGGCGCGTTCAAAAGCTGGACGGTGTTGCTGGCGATTGCGGCGTTCTCGCTCAGTCTGCTGGGTACATTTTTGGTGCGTTCCGGCGTGCTGACCTCGGTACACTCGTTCGCGGCTGACCCGAAGCGCGGTATCTTCATTTTGAGCTTTCTGGTGCTGGTGGTCGGCGCGTCGCTGCTGCTGTTCGCGTGGCGCGCTCCCAAGGTGGGACTGGGCGGCAAGTTTGATTTGATTTCGCGCGAATCGCTGCTGTTATCCAATAACGTGCTGCTGTCCGTCGCGTCCGCCTCGGTGTTTATCGGTACGCTGTACCCCTTGTTCATGGATGCGCTGGGCTACGGCAAGCTGTCGGTCGGCGCGCCTTATTTCGAGGCGGTGTTCGTGCCGCTGATGATTCCGATGGTGTTGCTGATGGGCTTGGGGCCGCTGGCACGCTGGAAGAAGATGGACGTACCCGAGTTGGCCAAACGCGTGCAATGGGGGTTCGCCAGTGCCTTGGTGCTGGCCTTGTTGCTGCCGTTGCTGATGGGCAGGTTTTTGATGCTGGAAGCCAATAAATGGTCGCCGATGATCGTGGTCGGCTTGCTGATGGCGTTTTGGATTATCGCTTCGTTGGTGATCAGCCTGCGCCAGCGTTGGGCGGGGCATGGCGCATTCATGGCGCGGGTGCGCAAACAAAGCCGCAGCTATTACGGTATGCAGTTGGCGCATCTGGGCGTGGCGTTTTTCATCATCGGCGTGACGCTGGTGAAGGGTTACGAAACCGAGCGCGATGTGCGCATGAATGTCGGCGATACCGTGATGGCGGGCGGTTACGAATTCAGGTTTGACGGCGTGACGGAAACCGAGGGAGCCAACTATGTCGCGGGGATGGGGCATCTGGTGGTAAGCCGTGACGGCAAGCGGCTGGGTGAACTGAACCCCGAAAAGCGTCAGTACAACGTATCCGGTATGCCGCTGACCGAGGCCTCCATACAGACCGGACTGTTCCGCGACTTGTATGTCTCGCTGGGCGAAGCCATCCCCGAATCCGAAGGCGCCTGGGCGGTGCGCGTCTATATCAAACCCTTTGTGGACTGGATCTGGGCAGGTTGCCTGCTGATGGGGCTGGGCGGCCTGTTCGCGGTGTCCGACCGCCGTTACCGCATCCATAAACAAGCCGTAAAACAAGGACAATCCTCATGATGCGTTTCATACTTCCGCTGGTCATTTTTTTGATTTTGTCGGTGTTTCTCTACAAAGGCCTGGGGCGCGATACGCGCGAAGTCCCGTCGCCCCTGGTGGATAAGCCCGCCCCCGCTTTTGTGTTGCCCATGCTGCACGATGTCAGCAAACAGTTTGCGCCCGAAGAGATGAAGGGGCAGGTGTGGTTGATGAACGTCTGGGCCTCGTGGTGTGGCGCTTGCAAGGATGAACATCCCGTGTTGATGGAACTTGCGCGCCAGAACCGCGTGCCTATCGTGGGTCTGGATTACAAGGACAAACGCGAAGACGGCGAAGCAGTGCTGAGCAAGGTCGGCGACCCGTACAGCCTGAGCATTTCCGATATTGACGGAAAAGTGGGCTTCGATTACGGCGTGTATGGCGTACCAGAAACCTATGTTATTGATAAACAAGGGATTATTCGTTTCAAGCTGATCGGCGCGGTCACCGCGCAGAATTTGCGTGAAAAAATCCTGCCACTGGTCGCGGAGTTGCAAACGAAATGAAATATCTGCTGATTGCCTTATTGAGCCTGCTTCCGACGTTTGCCCATGCCGCCGTGGCGCAAGACATTGCCGACGATCCCGTGCAGGAACGCCGCATGATGCTGCTGGCCGAAAAAGTGCGCTGTCTGGTGTGCCAGAGCGAACCCGTATCCAATTCCCATTCCGACTGGTCGAAAGATGTCCGCCAGATCATGCGCGAAAAGATGAAGGCGGGGGCTACCGATCAGGAAATCATGGACATGCTGGTCGAACGTTTCGGCAAATCGGTGTTGTTTGATCCGCCCGTGGACAAGGAAACCATGCCGCTCTGGTCGGCTCCTTTTATCTTGTTGCTGTTGGGCGGATTGGGGTTGTTCTACCAGATGAAGAAGCGCCGTGGACTGGTAGGAGAAGCCGTGCTTTCCGAGCAGGACGAGCAGCGCGCAAGCGCGTTGCTGAACGAACCCGCTTTGCATGAACAACCCGCAGCAAACAAGGACGCTCAAGCATGACTTTATTCTGGATATTCTGCGCAGTGCTGGTCATCGTGGCGCTGCCGTTCGTCATGCTGCCGTTGTGGCGCAATACGGCAAGCAACGACGACGTGTTGCGCGATGCGGCCAACCTGGAAATTTTACGCGACCAGTCCGCCGAACTCGATGCTGACCTGCAAAACAGCTTGTTGACGCAGGAGGCTTACGATCAGGGCAAGCGTGAATTGCAGGTGCGCCTGCTGGACGAAGTGAAAACGACAGAAGCGCCTGCCCGCACACCGCGCAATCCGGCCAAAATTTTGGCGCTGGTAATGCTGGTGCTGGTGCCGTTGGGTAGCGTGTTGCTGTATCGGGAATTGGGTAACCCCAAGGCCTTGTTGCCCCCCGCCCAGCAGGCCGCTGCGGCGGATGGATTCGGTGTGATCCGTTCGGAAGCCGCCTTGCAGGAGCTGGAAGCCAAGCTGGTCAAGCTGCCGGAAAACCCTGATGGCTGGCTGACTCTGGCGCGTTCCTACAAGGAATTGCAGCGCTATGATGACGCGGTGCGCGCCTATGAACAGCTGGTCAAACTGGTGCCGAACGAGGCGCAGCTTTGGACGGATTATGCCGATGCCAAGGCGATGAGCAACGGTCAGTCGCTGTTGGGCGAACCGACCAAGTACCTCCACAAGGCGCTCGAGCTGGATGCAAACAATACTACCGCGCTGGCCTTGTCCGGATCGGCTGGCATGGAGCGCGGCGATTATGTCGCCGCAATCACCGACTGGCAGAAACTGGTCAGCCTGCTGCCGCCCGACTATCCCGATGTGCAGATGATACGCGACGGCATCAACCAGGCGCGCGAGTTCCTGGCGCAGCAAAACGGCGGCAAGGAAAAATTGGCTAAACTGCCGTCCCTTGCAGCGCCTGACATGAAAGCCCCTGGCAAGGGGCTGGCCAATCCGGCCCTGGCAATTACCGGCAAGGTGTCGTTGAGTCCCGCGTTGCTGGCTAAAGCGTCCCCCGATGATTTTGTCTTCATTCTGGCGCGTGCCGCAGCAGGTCCGAAAATGCCGCTGGCGGTCATCCGCAAGCAAGTCAAGGACTTGCCGATGGCCTTCACGCTGGACGACAGCATGGCGATGCAGCCGCAGATGAAACTGTCCGGCTTCGACAAGGTGGTGGTGCTGGCGCGCGTGTCCAAAACAGGTACGCCGATGTCGCAACCCGGCGATCTGGAAGGCACGGCGGGCATCGTCAAGCCGGGTGTCAAGGGTTTGAACATCACCATTGATACCGTGAAGTAAGTGTTGGGCTGAAACGGCATTCATCGTTGTGCGGATGCCGTTTATTTTTTATAACATATTGATTTATAACAATAATTTTTATAAAGGGGAAATCATGTCGGGTTTTACACAAATCATCAAAACCACTTTGGCTGCCATCGGTCTGAGTGCGGTCATATCGTTCGCTCCCGGCCTGTCCAGCGCAGAACCCGTGTTGCGCGTGTCCGCCATTCCCGACGAAGCGCCGACCGAATTGCAGCGCAAGTTCAAGCCACTGGGAGAATATCTGGAGAAGAAGCTGGGCATGAAGGTGGTATTCACTCCGGTGACCGACTACGCTGCCTCCGTTGAAGGCCTGGTCAACAACAAGCTGGACATGGTCTGGTTCGGCGGTTTTACCTTCGTTCAAGCCAAGGTGCGCAGCCATAACCAGGTCATCCCGCTGGTGCAGCGCGAAGAGGACGCGAAATTCAGGTCGGTGTTCATCACCACCAAGGCCGACATCAATAATTTGTCCGACCTGAAGGGCAAGACGTTCAGCTTCGGCTCGGAGTCCTCCACTTCCGGCCATCTGATGCCACGTTCCTACCTGCTGGCGGCCAACATCAATCCCGATACCGACATGAAACGCCTGTCGTTCTCCGGCGCGCATGATGCGACCGTGGCGGCAGTGGCGGGCGGCAAGGTGGATGCGGGCGCGCTGAATATCTCGGTGTGGGAAAAGCTGCTGGCACAAGGCAAGGTGGATGCCAAAACGGTGCGCGTGTTTTACACCACGCCGGGCTATTTCGATTACAACTGGACGGTGCGTGCCGACATGAATCCCGCGCTGCGCAAGAAACTGTCCGACGCTTTCCTGGCGCTCGACATCAATAACCCGCACGACAAGGAAATTCTTGATTTGCAACGCACCAGTCGCTTCATTCCGACTCGGGCAGAAAATTACCTCAGCATCGAAAAAGCTGCGCATAGCGCGGGACTGCTGAAGTAAAAATGTTGTCATTACGCGGTGTCTGCGTGCGCCACCCTAGCTCCGCGCAGTTCGCCCTGTCCGATGTGACTTTAAGCATCGGGCAGGGCGAACAGATCGCGCTGATCGGCCCTTCCGGTGCGGGTAAGACCACGCTGCTGCACACGCTGGCGGGTGCGATCGAACCCGATGCGGGTGACTTTTCTGCGTTTGGCTTGTCGCCCTGGCAACTGCCTCCTGCCGAACGCCACGCCTTGCGCGCGCGCTGTTTTCTCGCGCCGCAAACGCCGCCGTTGCCGCCCCGCCAGCGCGTGGTCACGGCGGTGCTGGCGGGATGTTTGCCGCATTGGGGATTCTGGCATTCCATCGCCTCGCTGGTCAGGCCGAAGGATGCCGATGCCGCTGTCGCTTATGACGCGCTGGCACGCTTCAACCTGCAAAACAAGTTGTACCTGCGGGTAGATAGACTGTCCGGCGGCGAGCGGCAGCGTTGCGGCATGGCGCGTTTGCTGGTGTCCCGCGCCCGGGTGTTGCTGGTGGATGAACCGCTCTCCGCGCTCGATCCCGCGTTGTCGTTGCAAACTTTGCAGGTATTGCAGCAGGAAGCGCGGAACCGTCAAGCGACGCTGCTGTGCAGCTTGCATCAGGTCGAACTGGCACGCAGCCATTTTCCGCGCATCGTCGGGCTACGCGAGGGCAGGGTGGTGTTCGATGCCGCCCGCGAGGCGGTCACCGACGAGATGATCGCGGCGCTGTACCAGAATGCTGCGGAGGGCCGGGCGAGCGAGGAATGGGGTGTGCCGCATCGGGTCATGGGCGCGCATTGTTAGCCGTGATGCCCGCTTCACGTTATCCTGATCCGGCCTGGCGCGGTCGCGTCACGGCGGCGGTGGTTTTTCTCGTCGCGCTGTGGCCGATGCTGGTCTATAGCGAATTCAAACCGTGGGGCTTGTTCGAGGCGCAAAGCCTGCAAGCCAGTGGGCAGTTTCTGGCGAGTTTCGTGCCGCCCGCGCATTCCGCTGAATTTCTCTTCATGTTGCTGGAAGCGACCTGGCAAACCGTCGCCATTGCCACCGCCGGCCTGACGCTGGCGTTGCTGGGCGCGATTCCGCTGACGCTGCTGGCGACCGAATCGCTGTCCATTTCCCGGCTGGAATCGGGGCGGATGCGGCTGGCGGGCAGCCTCGTCCGGCAGATGGTGCGCTGGTTGCTGGTGCTGCTGCGCTCTGTGCCGGAGCTGGTCTGGGCATTGCTGTTCGTGCGCATCGTGGGGCTGGGGCCGACCGCCGGGGTGTTGGCCATCGCGCTGACTTATTGCGGCATGTTGGGCAAAGTCTATGCCGAGATACTCGAATCTTCCGATGTGCAAGTGACGCAAGTGTTGCTGAAAAACGGTGCGGGCCGCCTCTCGGCGCTGTGTTACGGCGCACTGCCGGAAGCCGCCAACGAACTGCTTTCCTACACCACTTACCGCTGGGAGTGCGCCATCCGTGGTTCGGTGGTGATGGGCTTCGTGGGGGCGGGGGGGCTGGGGCAACGCATGGACGAATCACTGAAAATGATGGCGGGCGGAGAAGTTTCCAGTATGTTGATTATATTCATTATTTTAGTGGCGTTTGCCGATTGGGTCAGCGCGTTCCTGCGCTACCGTCTGGGATAAAAATGCAACGCCCGTCCGCACCGCCGTTGATGTCGTTTGCCACCGCCGTCTTGCTGCTGGGATTGCTGGCGCTGGTCGTCGCCAGCTTTGGCTCGCTGTCGCTCAAGTGGGGCGAGTTGTTCAGTGACGATGCGTTGCGCTCCAGCGCGGAATTTATCGGCGGGTTTGCGCCCCCCGAACTGGCTGCACCATTTTTGCTGAAAATTGCGAATGCCACGCTGGAAACGCTGTCCATGTCGGCCTTGAGTACCCTGATCGCCGTGGGGTTCGGTGTCGCGCTCGCCGTACCCGCCAGCGGTCGCACGGGGGGTGCGTTGCGCGCCGTCACTCGTTTGATATTGAACGTGTTGCGCTCCATCCCCGAGCTGGTCTGGGCATCCATTTTGCTGATCGCGGCAGGGCTGGGGCCTTTTGCCGGCACGCTGGCGTTGGCGGCGCACACCTCCGGCGTGTTGGGGCGCCTGTTCGCCGATGCGCTGGAAAATCAGCCGCCCGCCCCGGAAGCCACCCTGCGCATCAACGGTGTCGCACCGATGCGTGCCTTCTGCTACGCGGCGCTGCCGCAAGCCCTGCCGCAAATGCTCTCCTACACCCTGTACCGCTGGGAAAACAACATTCGCGCCGCCGCCATACTGGGCGTGGTCGGCGCGGGCGGACTGGGGCAGATGCTCAAGTATCATTTGTCGCTGTTCCAGATGCAGCAGGCCGCAACCGTCATCATCGCCATGCTGGTCATGGTGGCGCTGGTGGATGCCGCCAGCTTTGGCTTGCGCCGGCAATTGATGCGTTAAGCCCATTTTTATCGTTGGGAGATCGTCATGAGGGATGCTTCAAACAATTTGCGTGTTCGCGTGGTTCTCCGCTCAATTTCCATACCTTGATGCTGCGCTTGCCAAACGCATCTTGACGGGTGCGTTATCATACCGCCCCCGGCTTTACTCATTCCGAACCAGGTACATTTTTCATTTATGTTGAGCAAACTCAATCCCGTACAACGCGAAGCGGCGAAGTATCTCGACGGCCCGCTGCTGGTGCTGGCGGGGGCGGGCAGCGGCAAGACGCGGGTGATCACGCACAAGATCGCCTATCTGGTGGAGGAATGTGGTTATGCGGCGCGCAATATCGCGGCGATCACCTTCACCAACAAGGCCGCCAGCGAGATGCGCGAGCGCGTGGGTCATCTGTTGCAGGGCAAGCAGGCCAAGGGTCTGGTGGTCAGCACTTTCCACGCGCTGGGCATGAACATCCTGCGTCAGGAGGCCAGGCTGCTGGGCTACAAGCCGCAGTTCTCGATCATGGATAGCAGCGATACCTGGAAAATTATCGGGGAGTTGTCCAATTCCGGCGACAAACAGGCAATCAGGGATATACAGACGCAGTTGTCCAACTGGAAAGCGGCGTTTATCTCGCCGGAACAGGCTCTCGCCCATCCCGGCAGCCCGGAGGGCGAAGTTCATGCGCGCCTCTATGTGCGCTATCAGGAAACCTTGCGCGCCTATCAGGCGGTGGACTTCGACGATCTGATCCATCTGCCGGTGGTGCTGTTCAAGCAGCACCCGGACGCGCTGGAGCGCTGGCAGCAGCGCTTGCGCTATTTGTTGATAGACGAATATCAGGACACCAACGATTGCCAGTATCAGCTCACCCGGCTGCTGGCGGGGCAACGCGCCGCGTTCACTGCCGTGGGCGACGACGATCAGGCGATCTACGCGTGGCGCGGCGCGAGCATCGAGAATCTGCACAACCTGCGCAGCGATTACGCCAATCTTAAAGTCATCAAGCTGGAACAGAATTACCGCTCCTCGCAGCGCATCCTCAAGGTGGCGAACCACCTCATCAACCACAATACCAAAGTGTTTGAAAAGAAACTGTGGAGCGAACATGGCATCGGCGACCCGATCCGTATCTATGCCGCGCGCGACGAGGAAAACGAGGCCGAGAGCGTGGTGCTGAGGCTGCTGGCGCACAAGTTTGAGCACAAGGGCAAGCATTCGGATTACGCGATCCTGTATCGCAGCAATTACCTGTCGCGCGCCTTCGAGGAACAACTGCGCGCCCAGCGCGTACCCTACACGGTCAGCGGCGGCACGTCGTTTTTCGACAAGGCGGAGATCAAGGACATCGTCTCTTATTTGCGCCTGATCGCTAACCCGGACGACGACCCCGCCTTTATCCGCGCCATCACCACGCCCAAACGCGGCATCGGCAATACTACCCTGGAGAAACTCGGCAACTACGCCGGGACGCGCCACGTCAGCCTGTTCGAGGCGGCGTTCGAGGCGCAAATCGAGCAACTGCTGCCGCCGCGCCAGTACGAAGAACTCATAACCTTCTGCCGTTTTATCAACCGCATCGAGGACCGGGCAGCCGCCGACCCCTGCGCCGAGTTGCTGGACGAACTGCTGCGCGCCATCAATTACGAAGCCTGGCTGTACGATACCCAGGAATCGCGTCAGGCCGAGAGCCGCTGGAAGAATGTCTGCGACTTCGTCGGCTGGATCAAACGCCGCGCCGAAGCCGATGAGAAGTCGTTGCTGGAGATGGTGCAGACCATCGCGCTGATCAACATGCTGGATGGCCGTGACCAGGAGCCGGATGCGGTCACCCTGTCCACGCTGCATGCCGCCAAGGGGCTGGAATTCCCGCATGTGTTCATCATAGGCGTGGAAGAGGACATTCTGCCGTTCCGCGACAGCGATGAAAAAGGCATAGAAGAAGAGCGCCGCCTGATGTATGTCGGCATCACCCGCGCCGAACGCAGCCTGCAGATCAGCTATTGCAACCGCCGCCGTCGCGGCAGGGACTGGATGGCCTGCGAACCCAGCCGTTTTCTCGACGAAATGCCGGCAGACGAATTGATTTATGCCGGACTGCACGCCGAGGCCGCCCCTGTGGTGACGAAAGACGAGGGCATGGACAAATTGGCACGGCTCAAGGCGATGTTGAATAAACCTGCGGATGGCGCGTAGGCGGTGATCGGCAAATGATGCAAGCAACCCCTTTGGAACTCCGTGCCGCCGCACTTTTCTGGCTTGCTGAACGCGATGCCCGTTGCAAGGCTGAGGGCGTGCGGCGGCTGGCTGAAAGCTGGCAGGATAAGATGATTTATCTGGATAATCATATCGTTATTAACGAATTGCCGCATCTTCCCGGTCGCCCTGAAAAACCTTGCCTGGTGTCGCCGCTGGCCGTGAAACGCCGGAGCATGGTGACAGAGGAAGGGCGCGCCATCCTGATTCATGCGCTGGTTCACATCGAATTCAACGCCATTAATCTGGCGCTGGACGCGATCTGGCGTTTCGCCGGAATGCCGGATGACTATTACGCAGACTGGCTGCGGGTCGCGGACGAGGAAGCCTTGCATTTTTCCTTGCTGGCAGGCCATTTGCAGGTATTGGGTTATGCTTATGGAGATTTCCCCGGACACGGCAGTTTATGGGAAATGGCCGACAAGACCCGGGGCGATGTGCTGGCGCGCATGGCGCTGGTACCCCGCACCATGGAGGCGCGCGGGCTGGATGCCGTGCCTGCGGTGCGCGCCAAACTGGCGCAGGCGGGCGACCATGCGGCAGCCGGAATACTCGACATCATCCTGGCGGACGAGATCGGTCACGTCGGTATCGGCAATCGCTGGTACGGCTATCTGTGCGCGCAGCGCGGTCTGGAACCTGTCACGACTTACGCGCGTCTGGCGAAGGAGCATGCCGCACCCGTGATGCGCGGTCCCTTCAATTTTTCCGCCCGGCGGGCGGCGGGATTCAGTGAGTTGGAACTGGCTGAATTAAATGGGATGACAAAATAGGCTATGTGCATTCCATGATTGGACGAAGGAATTTTGAGTTTCAACTTGTTTGGGTAGCAATGACTTTGTTAAGCCGCCAGCGGCGTGGCACAATCGCTATCCGTAAAATTTATATCACCATTCATGCTGAGTTATCGTCATGCTTTTCACGCCGGCAATCATGCCGATGTGCTGAAACACTTCATTGAGATGCAGTTGCTGCGCTATCTGGCGCAGAAGGACAAGCCTTTCTGGTATATAGACACCCATGCCGGGGCGGGTTGTTATGCGCTGGATAGCGGCTATGCCACGCAAAATGCCGAGTATGAAAGCGGCATCGCGCGGCTGTGGGGTCGCGACGATTTGCCTGACGCACTGGCGGAGTATGTGGCGCTGGTGAAGGGTATCAACCCGGACGGAAAGTTGAAGCTGTATCCCGGCTCGCCGCTGGTGGCGCTGGAGCTGTTGCGCGAGCAGGATCGGATGCGGCTATACGAGTTACACCCGACCGACAGCGAAATTTTGCAGGAGAATTTTGCCGGACACGGCTCGCAGGTGCTGATGCAAAGCGCCGATGGTTTTGGCGCGCTGAAAGCCTTGTTGCCGCCCCCGCCGCGCCGCGCGCTGGTGCTGATAGACCCTCCTTATGAAGAAAAGCAGGATTATCAGCGCGTGGTGTCAGCTTTGCAGGAAGGGTTGAAACGCTTCGCCAACGGCATTTATGCGGTGTGGTATCCGCAGTTGCAGCGTGCCGATGCGCGCCAGTTGCCGGAACAGCTCAAACGATTGCCGGTGAAAAGCTGGCTGAATGTCGCGCTGACCGTGCAGGGCGAAAGCGAAGAGGGCTTCGGGATGCACGGCAGCGGCATGTTTGTACTCAATCCGCCGTGGACGCTGCATGGCGTGTTGCAGGAGGTGATGCCCTATCTGGTCGCACGTCTGGGGCAAGATGCGCGGGCGACATACACGCTGGAACAGCAGGAGACCTAGGGAAGCACTGATTTATTCGTCATTCCGGCGTAGGCCGGAATCCAGCGTCTTGATTAAAAAAGGTTTCCGCAAAAGCGGAAACGACAAGATCGAATAAATCAGTGTTTCCCTAGTCTTCAGCCAATAACTTACTTTTTAGGAATAGGAAAATATGACTTTTATTCATACATGGAATTTCTTCCGCGCGGGCGGTTTCGATCAGGTTCAGATTGATAGCGGCGCGGATCTGCTGGCGTTGAAGGACTTGAATCAAAAGCTGTGGGTGGCATTGAGTTGTCCGACGCGCGGTGTCGAGTTTGATGCACGGACGCTGGATATGATAGACAGCGATGCGGACGGCAGGGTGCGCGCCAACGAGGTGCTGGCGGCGATCGCCTGGGCGGGCGGGTTGCTGAAGAATGCCGACCTGCTGGTTTCCGCTAGCGACGAGTTGGCCTTGGTGGATATCAACGGGGATGTCGAAGAAGGGGGGCAGATATTGCGTTCCGCGCGGCACATCCTGAAAAATCTGGGCAAGCCCGAAGCGGCGCAAATTTGCATGGCCGATATGGCCGATATTGAAAAATTTGTTGCGGGGCTGCAATTCAATGGCGACGGAGTGGTGAGTGCGGCGCAAGTCGCCGATGTGGAGGTACGCACCACGCTCGAAGATATCATCAAATGCGCCGGGTCGGTGGCCGATTTGAGCGGCGACGCGGGGGTGAACCAGGAGATTGTTGAGCGCTTTATTGGCGCAGCAACGGCTTATTCGGACTGGTATGCCAACAGTGAAGCCGATGCGGCGATTCTTGTGCTGGGCGACCAAACGGCATCCGCAGCCGCCGCGTTTCATGCCGTCAAGGATAAGGTCGGCGACTATTTCACGCGTTGCCAACTGGCCGCTTATGATGACCGTGCCGCCGTGCCGTTGAGTCGTTCGGTGGAAGATTATCAACAACTGGCAGGGCAGAGTCTTTCGTCGCAAAGTGCGGAAATTGCGCTTTTTCCGTTGGCTGCCATCGCAGCCAATAAGCCTTTGTCACTGATTGATACGATCAATCCGGCCTGGCAGACGAAGATGGATGCGCTGCGGCTTCAGGTGGTTACGCCGTTGCTGGGCAACCAGGAGACTTTGCTCGCGGTTGAGTGGGCGGGTTTGTGCGAGCAGTTTTCCGCCTTTGACGCGTGGCAGGCGAGCAAGCCGCAGTCCTGTGCCGAACCACTCGGTATCGGGCGGATTCGTGAGGTGCTGGCGAGTGGGCATAAAGCCTTGCTGGATGACCTGATCGCGCAGGATCAAGCCGTCGAAATTGAGGTTAAGGCGATTTACGCGGTGGAGCGCCTGTTGCGCTACAAACGCGATTTGTATGTGCTGGTCAATAATTTCGTTTCTTTCCGCAACTTTTATACCGGCAAGGAAAAGGGCATCTTCCAGGTCGGTACGCTGTATCTGGACGGGCGCAGTTGTGATTTGACGGTCAAGGTTGACGATGTGGGCAAACATGCTGCATATGCAAACACGAGCGGATTGTGTCTGGCGTATTGCGAGTGCGTGCGCAACACCGAGAAGATGAGCATCGCGGCGGGTTTTACGGCGGGCGACTCGGATTATCTGGTGGTGGGGCGCAACGGTGTGTTTTATGACCGCAAGGGGCAGGACTGGGATGCCACCATCGTGCGTATTATTGACCAGCCCATTAGCATTCGTCAGGCGTTCTGGTCGCCATACAAGAAACTTTCCAGGGTGATCGGCGACCAGTTGCAAAAACTGGCCGCCGCCAAGGCCAGCGCGACGGAAGGCAATCTGTCGGCAGCGGCAACCGAACACGGCAAGTCGGTCGTTACCGCCACGGCGGCGACTCCCAAACCCGCTTTTGATGTAGGCAAGTTTGCCGGTATTTTTGCGGCGATCGGTCTGGCGATCGGCGCGATTGGCGGAATACTTGCCTCCATAGTGGGCGGCTTGCTGGGTTTGAAATTGTGGCAGATGCCGTTGGCGATGGTCGGGCTGCTGCTGCTGATTTCCGGTCCGGCGATGGTGTTGGCCTGGTTCAAACTGAAACGGCGCAACCTTGCGCCGATACTGGATGCGAACGGCTGGGCGGTAAACGCGCGTGCGCGCATCAATATCCCGTTTGGCACGTCGTTGACCGGTTTGGCCGGTTTGCCGGAAGGCTCACACCGTTCGCTGGTTGACCCGTTCGCCGACAAAAAACCGCTGTGGCCGTATTATTTGCTGATACTGGTCATTGTCGGCGCGCTGCTTGGCCTGTGGTTCTTTGGTTATTTGGGCGGTCATTTCGGCGCATGACTTTTTCCGAAAATTGTCGCCGCTGCCCGCGCCTGGCTGGGTTCCTCGATCAGGTGCGGGGGGAATATCCCGATTACCACGCTTTGCCGGTGAGTTCGTTCGGTGCGGCGGGCAGCCGGTTTTTAGTGGTTGGCCTGGCACCCGGAATGCATGGTGCCAACCGCACCGGACGACCCTTCACCGGTGATTTTGCGGGCAAGCTGCTGTATGAATCCCTGCACAAATACGGTTTTTCCAGTCAGCCCGAGCCGCTGGATGCGGCGGGCAATGCCAATCCGGATTTGCATCTGAACGGTTGCCGCATCACCAACGCGGTGCGTTGCCTGCCGCCGCAGAACAAGCCTGAACCCGGCGAGATTCGTCTCTGTAATGGTTATTTGACGGAGGAGTTGGCGGGGTTGCCGCTGGGTGCGGCGGTGCTGGCGCTGGGTACGATTGCACACAATGCGGTGCTGATGGCGTTGAATTTGCGCAAGAGCGATTACCCGTTTGCGCACGGCGCGCAACATCGGCTGCCGGATGGCGCAATGCTGTTCGACAGCTACCATTGCAGCCGCTACAACACCCAGACCAAACGCCTCACTACGCCGATGTTCGAGTCCGTCATCGAGAATATCGTGGGGTATCTTGGTGGCTGATTTGTTCGACCCCAAACCTATTCTCGCCAGCCTGCCTTTGTTGCCCGGCGTGTATCGCTATTACGACAGCAAGGGGACGGTGCTGTATGTGGGCAAAGCCAAACAGCTCAGGAAGCGCGTCTCGTCCTATTTTCAGAAGACCAACGTTTCGCCGCGCATCCGGCTGATGGTGTCGCACATCGCGCGCATCGAAACCACCGTTGTGCGCTCTGAAGCCGAGGCTTTGCTGCTCGAAAACAACCTGATAAAATCGCTGAAACCTCGCTATAACATATTGTTTAGAGACGATAAGTCTTATCCTTACATCGTGCTGACAGGGGATGCGTATCCACGCCTGACTTATTATCGCGGCGCGCCAAACCGCCAGCACCAGTACTTCGGACCCTATCCCAATTCATATGCGGCGCGGGAAACCATACAGTTGCTGCAACGGATATTCCGTATCCGTACCTGCGAGGATAGCGTGTTCAACAACCGCACGCGCCCCTGTTTGTTGCACCAGATTAACCGCTGCACCGCGCCCTGCGTCGGTTTGATTTCTGACGCGGATTATCAAAGCGACATTCACCATGCCGTGTTGTTGCTGCAAGGCAAGCATGGCGAAGTCGAACAGACGCTGCGCAACGCGATGGAGCAGGCGGCACAGGGGCAACACTACGAGCAGGCCGCCGTGTTGCGCGACCAATTGAGCGCGCTGCATACCGTGCAGCAGAAGCAGTTTGTCGAATCCACCGGCGGCACGACGGATGCCGACATCATCGCGCTGGCGATGCAGGATGGCTTGGTCTGTGTGAATCTCGCCATGATGCGCGGCGGCAGGCATCTGGGCGACAAGAGTTTTTTCCCGGAACATGCCGAAGAACTTGCTGAGGACGAGATCGTACAGGCTTTTGTCGCGCAGCATTACCTGAACCGCAGCGTGCCGCCCTTGCTGGTGCTGGCGGCGGAGTGCAGTGATGCCACCCTTGCGCCGCTGCTTGGCGAACAAGCGGGTCATGCGGTGCATATCAGCAGTGCCTCTGGCGGTGAGCGCAGGAAATGGCTGGAAATGGCGCAACGCAATGCGCTGCTGGCCTTGCAGCAACGCGTGGCGCAGCAGGGCGGGCAGCAACTTCGCCTGGACAAATTGCGCGACTGGATGCAGATGCCGTCTGTGCAGCGCATCGAATGCTTCGACATCAGCCACACCATGGGCGAGGCGACGGTGGCTTCCTGCGTGGTCTACGAGAATCTGGACATGCGTACGACGCAATACCGTCGTTACAACATCAGCGGCATCACGCCCGGTGACGATTACGCGGCGATGCGTCAGGCGCTGACCCGCCGCTACCAGAAGCTGGCAACAGGCGAAGGCGCGCGTCCCGATCTGATCCTGATAGACGGCGGGTTGGGACAGTTGCACATCGCAATGGCAGTCATGCAGGAACTGGGCTTGGAGCTGGCGCTGGTAGGCGTAGCCAAAGGCGTGGAGCGCAAGGCGGGCATGGAACAGTTGATCTTTCCCGACGGCAGTTCGCGGCAACTGCCCAGCGACGATCCCGCGCTGCACCTGATCCAGCAGATACGCGACGAGGCGCACCGTTTCGCCATCACCGGACACCGTGCCAGACGCGGCAAGGCGCGTACCGCCTCCAGTCTGGAAGCGATCGGCGGGGTGGGAGAGCAGCGCAGGCGCAGCCTGCTGAGTCACTTCGGCGGGCTGGGCGAAGTCGCGCACGCCAGCGTCGAACAGCTTTGTCAGGTAAAAGGAATCAGCAAATCGCTTGCTGAACATATTTACCAGCAGCTACACTGACGACCATGAAAATTAACATTCCCAATCTGCTCACCTGGCTGAGAATTCTGCTGATTCCCGTGTTCGTCACGGTTTTTTACCTGTCAGACAGCACGCTGACACCACACCTTAAAAATTTGATTGCTACCGGTGTCTTTCTGTTAGCCTCGCTGACCGACTGGCTGGACGGTTATCTGGCGCGCAAGTTGAATCAGGCTTCTGCCTTTGGCGCGTTTCTTGATCCGGTCGCAGACAAGCTGATGGTCGCCGCTGCCTTGATCTTGTTGGTCAAGTTGGGACGAGCCGATGCCGTCATCGCTTTCATCATCATCGGACGGGAAATCACCATCTCCGCGTTGCGCGAATGGATGGCAAAAATAGGCGCAAGTAAGAGTGTTGCCGTTTCCATGCTGGGAAAAATCAAGACCACTTTTCAAATGCTTGCCATCACGATGCTGCTTTACGACGAAAAATTGTACGGTGTGGACTGTCAGGTTGTGGGTTCGTTGCTGCTATACATGGCCGCGCTGCTTACGTTGTGGTCCATGGGCTACTACTTGATGCTTGCCAAGCGACAGTTGGAAAAACTTTGAAATTAGGCTTGCATTATTGGGATGGCTCTATATAATGCGCAGCCTTCGGGGTGTAGCGTAGCCTGGTAGCGCGCCTGGTTTGGGACCAGGATGTCGGGAGTTCGAATCTCTCCACCCCGACCAGGTTCTAGTCGTTTTCTTCGCAAGTGTTCATGCACTCATTGCGAACCAAGTTCGCAATGAGTATGAAATTTGTGCCTGTAGCTCAACCGGATAGAGCACCAGCCTTCTAAGCTGGGGGTTGCAGGTTCGATTCCTGTCGGGCACACCAGTGTCTGGTGGGTGCGGGGATAAAAGTTGCAGGATTAAAATTTCAGGGCAAACGTTTTTGCGCCAGGTCATCATTTAAGATGACAGCCAATAACATCAAGTCCGATAGCCGTTTCAATGGTGGCTGTAGCTCAGTTGGTAGAGTCCAGGATTGTGATTCCTGTTGTCGTGGGTTCGAGCCCCATCAGCCACCCCAAATTAAAGCCGCTAATTCAATGAGTTAGCGGCTTTTTTCTTGTCTATTTAATTTTAAGTAACTTTACTGTGTGGGATTTTGTGAGGGATGCTGTGGGGGAACTGTGGGGATGAGTGCTGTATTTTCTGCGTATCCCGCAACATATCCTGGCGCAAGGTGAGCATAACGCAGAACCATCGTCATGTCTGCCCATCCGCCAAGTTGGCGAAGCACGTCAAGTGGCGTGCCGCCCATAACATGCCAGCTCGCCCAGGTATGGCGTAAGTCATGGAAGGTGAGTCCTGGATCAATGTTGGCGCGTATTAGTGCCTTATGCCATGCTGCCGTTGTTGTATGGTAGATTGGTTGTCCGCGATAGGTAAACACGTAGCGCGCATCAATGCCGCGCCGTGTCTGTAGCACCACCAGCGCATCGCCGTTAAGCGGGACAGCTATCGGCTTGCCTGATTTGCTCTCATCAGGCCATACCCATGCGATACCGCGCTCAGTATCCACGTTCTGCCACGTCAGGCCGGTGATGTTAGCGCGGCGCAAACCTGTTGCCAGCGCAAAGCGTGTCAGGGCTGCAAGGTGCTCTGGAAGTTCAGCGATGAGGTCGCAAGCTTTGTCGCGAGTAAGCCAGCGGAAGCGCTCGCGCTTTTCCGGCATGTAGGGTATTTTTGGCACGCTGTCGTTGTGACCTTTCCCTCTGGCATAGTTGAGAATGCCGCTGGTCAGCGCCAGATACCGGTTCGCAGTAGCTGGCTTGCGGTCTTTTAGGATCAATTTGCGCAGTTCGAGCAGTTTATCGGTTGAAGTTTTTGTGATGGGCTGACCCGTCAGATGCTCAGTGAGTAGAGCGAGGCGCTGGCGGTCAGATTCAAAGTTTTTTTTGTACTGACCATGTTCGGTGATCCATTCTACTGCCGCCTCGTCCCAAGTGATGGAACGAGCGTCTCCTAGTTTGCTGATGCGCCAAATTTCAGCGCGGCGGCGGTCGTGCCATTCCTGCGCGGCGGCTTTGTCGGACGTTCCAGTAGTTTCGCGAGTTCTTTTACCACCGATTTCCCACTCGCACCAATAGATATGTCCTCTTTTGTAGATCGCCATGCGTCATCCTCGATTTTATTTGATTTATATTGTGCGCGTAGCCAGTCTGCGAGGGTGTCTTGGATTTTGTGTAAACGGGTTTCGTTTACTGCTGCGGCATCCGGTCTTCAAACTGGATAGTAAACCGGTTTAGTGCAGCTTTCCAATCCCGAATTGGCATTGTCCATTTTTTGCTGATGTTGTTGATCGCCAGGTAGAACAATTTCAGCAAGGCCTCGTCGTTGGGGAACGAGCCCCGGTTCTTGGTAATCTTTCTCAGACTCATGTTCACCGATTCTATCGCGTTGGTGGTGTAGATCACGCGGCGAATTTCCGGTGGAAAATCAAAGAACGGGGTGATGCGCGCCCGGTTACGCCGCCAGCTCTGCGCGATGGCAGGATAATCTTTATCCCATTTTCTTTCAAATTCAGTGAGTTGCAATTCAGCCTCATCATCTGTCGCCGCCGTGTAAATGGCACGCAAATCCGCCGCCACCTCCTTGCGCAGCTTCCATGACACGTAGTTCAAGCTGTAACGCACCATGTGAACGATGCACAGCTGCACAGCGGTCTTGGGATAGACGGTTTCGATGGCTTCCGGGAAGCCCTTTA
>JAVHSF010000323.1:0-2673 GCA_036172035.1 Gallionella sp.
TACCCAAGCCTTGGAGCGGTCAACTGCCGTTTCCAGGTTAAATATCAGTCGGTAAAGTTTTAATCGCTATCGTCATTCCTGTGAAGAGGGGTAACTTTAGAATTGAGATTCACGGGTGATTGGTGCTAGAATGCGCGCCGCACCGGAATAGTCCGGTGTAAATTTCCCGCTCGCACAAGTTGGGGTGCTCGAAAGAGTCAGGCTGGCGAGTGGTAGTTTTAACCCTTACGTTAGGAATAAACATGGCTGTAACAATGCGTCAAATGCTGGATGCTGGTGTTCACTTTGGTCACCAAACCCGTTTCTGGAATCCCAAGATGGCTCCGTACATCTTCGGTCATCGCAACAAAATTCACATCATCAATCTCGAAAAAACTGTCGCGCTGTTCGCCGAAGCGGAAAACTTCGTGCGCAAACTATCGGCCAAAAAAGGCACGGTTTTGTTTGTCGCGACCAAGCGTCAAGCACGCGAAATTCTTCAGGAAGAAGCGGAACGTTCAGCCTCTCCCTTTGTTAACTATCGCTGGCTGGGCGGTATGCTGACTAACTACAAGACGGTTCAGCAATCTATCAAGCGTCTGCGTGACCTTGAGGCGATCACCGCCGAGGGTGCTGAAAACATCTCCAAAAAAGAAGCTTTGGTTTTGAAGCGCGAACTGGAAAAATTGAATCGCAGCCTGGGTGGCATCAAGGATATGCCAGGCTTGCCGGATGCGATTTTCATTATTGACGTTGGTTATCAAAAGGGTGCCGTTGTTGAAGCGCAAAAGCTGGGTATTCCCGTGATCGGTATCGTTGACACCAACAATTCGCCGCTGGGCGTGGATATGATCATTCCGGGCAATGATGATTCGACACAGGCTATCCGTCTGTATGCTCGCGGTATTGCAGATGCGATTCTGGAAGGTCGTGCGCAAGCATTGAATGATTTGGTTCAGCAAGTTGCTGAGCAGGCACCGGAAGAACAGGTCGCTTAATTACCAATAAGGCGCATAAAGGGGCGCGAGCCCCTTTTTTTGTAAGTATTTATCAGAATTCAGGAGTTGGGTATGACAGCAATTACCGCAAGTATGGTCAAAGAATTGCGCGAGGCTACGGGCCTTGGCATGATGGAATGTAAAAAAGCGCTGGTCGAGGCGAATGGCGACATGAAGGTTGCCGAAGAACAAATGCGTATCAAGAGTGGGGCAAAAGCGAGCAAGGCTTCTTCTCGCGTGACTGCCGAGGGTGTGGTGGGCGCATTTATCTCCGCTGACGGTAAAACCGGCGCGGTGGTGGAAGTGAACTGCGAAACTGATTTTGTGGCCAAGAATGATGATTTCATGGCATTTGCCAAAAATGTTGCCGAAACGGTGACTGGCAGCAATCCTGAAGACATTGCAGCCTTGTCGGATGTGGCAATGGTCAATGGTTCGGGTACGGTTGAGGAAGTTCGCAAGGCATTGGTGATGAAGCTGGGCGAAAACATCACGATCCGTCGTTTCGAGCGTTATGAAACAACAACCGGTAAGCTGTCCAGCTATCTGCATGGCAGCAAGATCGGTGTGCTGCTTAATTTCGCTGGTGGCGATGATGAGCTGGGCCGTGATATTTCCATGCATATTGCAGCCAGCAAGCCCAAGTCGGTTGATGCTTCCGGCGTGAATCCGGAAGAAATTGCCACAGAGCGTCGTATCGCGATTGAAAAAGCGCGCGAAGGCGGCAAGCCTGAAGCGATGTTGGAAAAAATTGCTGAGGGTACGGTCAGCAAGTTCCTCCGCGAAGTAACATTGCTGGGGCAGGTGTTTGTCAAGGCTGAAGACGGCAAGCAAACCATCGAACAATTGCTGAAGAGCCGTGGCGCAACCGTGACTGCGTTCCAGATGTTCGTGGTGGGAGAAGGCATCGAAAAGAAGGTGGAAGACTACGCCGCCGAAGTGGCTGCAACCATCGCTGCTGCTCAGGGTTAATCGTTATGAGCGCACCCATTTATAAACGCATTCTGCTCAAGCTCTCCGGCGAGGCGCTGATGGGCGAAGATAGCTACGGCATCAATCGTGCAGTGATCGAACGCATCGTGGCCGAGATTGCAGAAGTCGTGGCGATGGGGGTGCAAGTGGCGATGGTGATCGGCGGCGGCAATATCTTTCGTGGTGTGGCTCCGGCTGCGGCGGGGATGGACAGGGCGACCGCCGATTACATGGGGATGCTGGCCACGGTAATGAATTCGATGGCGTTGCAGGACGCGATGACGCGTGCCGGCCTGGATTGCCGTGTACAGTCTGCCTTGAATCTGGAACAGGTTGCCGAGCCGTTTATTCGCGGCAAGGCACTGCGTTATCTGGAAGAGGGCAAGGTAGTCATTTTCGCGGCCGGCATCGGTAGCCCATTCTTTACCACCGATACCGCTGCGGCCTTGCGCGGGGTGGAAATGTCTGCCGAGGTCGTGATCAAGGCCACCAAGGTTGACGGTATTTATACTGCCGACCCTAAAAAGGATGCGCACGCGATTCGCTATCAGAGCCTGAGCTTTGATGAGGCAATCAGCAAAAATTTACAGGTGATGGATGCGACGGCGCTGACTTTGTGCCGCGATCAGAAATTGCCGATTATCGTATTCAGTATTTTCAAGTTGGGTGCGCTCAAGCGTGTGGTGCTTGGCGAAGGTGAGGGTACGCTGGTGCGCGTTGACTA
>JAVHSF010000324.1:0-2659 GCA_036172035.1 Gallionella sp.
TGATCCAGACCATAGGCCGCGCCGCGCGCCACCTCAATGGCCGTGCGATTCTATATGGCGACAAGATCACCAACTCGATGCGCCGCACCATGGACGAGACCGAACGCCGCCGCAGCAAACAGCAGGCTTACAACATCGAGCACGACATCACCCCGCAAGGCGTGCAAAAGCGCATCAAGGACATCATTGAGAGTACCTATGATGCCGACGATGCGCGCAGTCGGCAGAAGGCCGCGCAGATTCAGGCAAGCTATCTGGCGATGAGCGAAAAGCAAATTTCTAAAGAAATCAAAAGGTTGGAAAAAGAAATGCTGGCCGCCGCGAAAAATCTGGAATTCGAGAAAGCTGCCGAGCTGCGTGACCAGTTGAAAAAACTGCGCGAGAGCGTGCTGCTCTCGACGTTGTGAGGCGGCTGTTACAGGCGCAAGGCGTTGCGCACTTGTCGCGTCAGGTCATCCGACAGACAGTTGATTTCCCTATTTTCAGGCATGGAGCGCAGCCAGGTGAGCTGGCGTTTGGCGAGCTGACGGGTGGCGATGATGCCGGTCTCGACGAGTTGCGCTTCGCTGATTTGGCCTTCCAGATACTGCCATCCTTGCCGGTAACCGACGCAGCGCATCGAGGGCAGGTCGGGATGCAGCGGGTATTTTTCGCGCAACTGGCGTAATTCCTCGACCAGCCCTTGTTGCATCATTTGCTGAAAGCGCGTGGCGATGCGCTGGTGCAGGATGCCGCGATCGCCGGGCAGCAGTGCAATGGAGGTGATCCGGTAAGGCAGTGTCCCGCCTTCATTTCCTTGCTTGAGCAGTTCCGACATCGGCTGACCGGTCAGGCGATAAATCTCCAGCGCGCGTCCGATGCGCTGGGTGTCGTTGGGCGACAGGCGGGCGGCGGTGTCGGCATCCACGTCTGCCAGTTGCTGGTGCAGCCAGGTTATGCCGTGCAGGGCGATTTCCGCTTCCAGTGCGGCGCGCACGGCGGGATCGGCGACCGGCAAATCGCTCAGTCCTTCCTTCAGCGCCTTGAAATACAGCATCGTACCGCCCACCAGCAGCGGGATTTTGCCGCGTGCCGTGATATCTGCCATGAGCCGCAGCGCAGCGTGGCGGAACGCGGCGGCGGAATAGGCTGCTGTGGGGTCTATCACGTCTATCAGATGATGTGGTGCGCGGTGCAGAGTGGCGGCATCCGGCTTTGCCGTGCCGATGTTCATGTCGCGATAGACCAGCGCGGAATCCACGCTGATGAGTTCAACGGGCAGGCTTTGTGCCAGTTCCACCGCCACGCCTGTTTTGCCGCTGGCGGTGGGACCCATCAGGAATATCGCGGGGGGCAAGGCGGTAGGATCGAGGATCGAGGATCGAGGATTTTTCAAGGTAGTTTCTTGTCGTGGGTTTCGTGTATCGCCAGTGCAGCGGCGACGCTGATCGCGGCGGCGACGGAGATGTAGCCGCCCACCCAGGCGAGGCCGCCGCGCAGCACCAGTTGCTGGGCGATATAAGGCGCGAGTGAAGCGCCCAGAATGCCGCCCAGATTGTAGGCAGCACCTGCGCCGGTATAGCGCACGGCGGTGGGGAACAGCTCGGGCAGTAACGCGCCCATCGGCGCGAAGGTCGCGCCCATCAGGAACAGCTCGATACTAAGGAAGGCGGTGATTTGCAGTGTTGAACCGCTGGAAAGCATCGGCGCGAGCAGAAAGCCGGACAGGCAGGCGGCGCTCCCCGCAATGATCAGTACCGGGCGGCGACCATAGCGGTCGCCCGCCCACGCGGAAAGCGGCGTGGCCAGCGCCATGAAGACCACCGCCACGCACAGCATGACGAGGAACCGCTGGCGGGGTATGGCGAGTGTGGATATGCCGTAACTCAATGAAAATACGGTTGAAATGTAAAACAGCGCATAACACACCACCATCGTCAACGCGCCCAACAGCAGCGGTTTGCTGTATGAGGCCAGCAGGGTTTTTATCGGGAATTTCACCTGCTGTTGCGCTTGCAGGGCGCGTGCGAACACCGGTGTTTCGGCGAGCGTGAGCCGCACATACAGGCCGACCCCGACCAGCAAGGCGCTGGCGAGGAAGGGGATGCGCCAGCCCCAGGCGCGGAATTGCGCTTCGTCCAGGAAATTTGCCAGCAACAAAAAGCTGCCCACCGCGAGCAAAAACCCCACCGGCGGCCCCAGTTGCGGGAACATGCCGAACCAGCCGCGCCGGCCTTCCGGCGCATATTCCGCCGCCAGCAAGGCAGCCCCTCCCCATTCGCCGCCCAGTCCGATGCCCTGGCCGAAACGCAGCAAACAAAGCAGCGCCGGGGCGGTCCAGCCGATCAGTTCATAACCGGGCAGGCAGCCTATCAGCATGGTGGACGTACCCATCACCAGCAAGGACAGGGCAAGGGTGGTCTTGCGGCCAACTTTGTCGCCAAAGTGTCCGAATACCATTGCGCCGATGGGGCGCGCAACGAAGGCGATGCCGAAGGTGAGGAACGCGTTCAGCGCCTGTGCCGCCGGGGCGCTGGCAGGGAAAAATACCGGACCTATCACCATCGCCACGGCCAGGCCGTAGATATAAAAATCGTAAAACTCGATGGCCGTGCCGATAAAACTGGCGAAGGCGATGCGGATGGTCGAGGATTGAGGAGCGAGGTTTGAGGAGCGAGGG
>JAVHSF010000325.1:0-12232 GCA_036172035.1 Gallionella sp.
CCACATCACATAGCCCGACAGGCCATAGCACAGGAACAAACCAAACAGCACACCCGGCGGGTAACTAAAAATCAGCAAGAAAAACAATGCAACAAGGAATATCACCAGAAATGGTACGCTCTTGCGCATATTGATCGTTTTGAAACTGTAGAACGGAACATTGCTGACCATGCTCAAACCGGCGAATATCGTCAAAGCCACCGCATACCAACGAACGGACTCGCCGGTGTAACCATAATCCAGCATCACCCAGACGAAACCCGCCACCAAGGCGGCAGCAGCCGGGCTGGGCAAGCCCTGAAAGTAGTTTTTATCAACCACGTCAATATTAGTATTGAACCGCGCCAGACGTAAAGCTGTAGCGACGCAGTAAATAAAGGCTGCGAACCAGCCCCATTTCCCCATGCCGCGCAGCGCCCATTCATAGACGACCAGCGATGGGGCGACACCGAATGAAACCATATCGGACAAGCTGTCGTATTCCGCGCCAAACTCGCTTTGCGTATGCGTCATGCGAGCCACGCGCCCGTCCAGCCCGTCCAGCACCATAGCCACAAAAATTGCCACCGCAGCCGGCTCAAATTTGCCGTTCATCGCCTGCACGATGGCATAGAAACCGGCGAACAATGCGCCGGTAGTAAATAAATTGGGTAACAGATAAATGCCGCGCCTGCGCAGATTCATCGGTTTACGCGTGTTGTAATTTTCCATGGGGTGAGATTAACCGTTTTTCGCCAATACTGCCAGAATTGTAGTTGTGGCAGCCACTGGATCGCCGATACTGACTTTGATAGTCGCGTCCAACGGCAGATAAACATCCACACGGGAACCGAAGCGGATAAAGCCATAACGCTGACCGCGCGCCAATTCATCCCCGTAATTAACGTAACACAAGATGCGTCGTGCGATCAAACCCGCCACTTGCACCACCGTAATATCAGTGCCATCAGCCGTTCTCAACCATACGGCATTGCGTTCGTTTTCCGAGGAAGCCTTATCCAGATCAGCATTGATCAACTTGCCGGGGAAATACCAGACCCGTTCCACCGTGCCATCCACCGGACTACGGTTGGAATGCACATTGAATATGTTCATGAATACACTGATTTTTATCGCATCACGCTGCACATAGGGATCGGCAATGCGTTCGACCATCACGATACGACCGTCCGCAGGCGATAACACCGCACCGTCATCTTGAGGAACGATACGCGCAGGGTCACGAAAGAATTGCAGCACGAATAACGAGGCCAGCCACGCCAGCAATGCCCAAAAACCACCGAATACAAAAGAGACCATCAACGCGATAACGATCACTCCAGCCAGAAAAGGCCAGCCTTCACGCGCGATGACAGGATGAGGATAAGCGTTCATGAGGGGTAGTGTATGGCAAGGGGGCAAGCGCGTGAAACCTCCACCACTTCCTGCCCCCACTTACCACTGGTTAGTTCTTGCTCTGGTCAACCAGTTTGTTTTTACCGATCCAGGGCATCATCGCGCGCAACTGACCACCGACCACTTCGATCGGATGCTCGGCATTGATGCGACGACGTGCAGTCATTTCAGGATAGTTGGTGCGGCCTTCCAGAATGAACTGTTTGGCGTAATTACCATTCTGAATGTTGTCCAGGCATTCTTTCATCGCAGCACGAGCCTGAGTGCCGATAACGCGTTTCCCGGTAACGTATTCACCGTATTCCGCATTATTGGAAATCGAATAGTTCATATTGGCGATACCGCCCTCGTAAATCAGATCCACGATCAATTTCATTTCGTGCAGACATTCAAAATAAGCCATCTGCGGCGCATAGCCGGCTTCCACCAGGGTTTCAAACCCGGCCTTGATCAGTTCGACGGCACCGCCGCACAACACGGCCTGTTCGCCGAACAAGTCCGTTTCTGTTTCTTCGCGGAAGTTGGTTTCGATCACGCCGCCCTTGGTACCACCGTTTGCCGCTGCATATGACAAGGCAATGTCGCGTGCTTTACCCGATTTATCCTGATAAACCGCGATCAGGCTGGGTACGCCGCCCCCTTTCAGGTATTCGGAACGCACGGTATGACCGGGGCCTTTGGGTGCAATCATGATCACGTCCACGTCGGCGCGCGGCACAACCTGGTTGTAATGCACGTTAAAACCATGTGCAAACGCCAGCGCTGCGCCCGCTTTCATGTTTGGCGCAACCTCTTCCTGATAAACCTGAGGAATAGTCTCGTCCGGCAACAGCATCATCACCACGTCAGCGACTTTAACCGCTTCAGCCACTTCTGCCACATTCAGGCCGGCGGCAACAGCTTTTGCCCAGGAAGCACCGCTCTTGCGCAATCCAACCGTCACGTTCACGCCGGAATCACGCAGATTCTGCGCGTGGGCGTGACCTTGTGAACCGTAACCCACGATGGTGACTTGTTTGCCCTTGATCAGGGATATATCTGCATCTTTATCGTAAAAAACTTTCATGTTGCCCTCTTCAATTAAAAAAATAGTTATCAATCGTGTTTAAACCAAACTCGCATAGCGGACAAAGCCGCCCCGGGGATTTAGCGTCTAACGTCTGCCTTCGGCTGCCTTTATTTCAAAATTCGATTGCCTCGCCCGACCCCCGACGCACCGGTACGCACCGTTTCCAGTATCAAATCATGGCCTATCGCCTCAATAAACCCATCCAACTTGACGCGCGCACCCGTCAGTTCGATGGTGTAAGTGTGATCCGAGACATCCAGAATACGACCGCGAAAAATATCCGTCAGACGCTTCAGCTCATCCCTGCCATTACCCTCTGCTCTTACTTTAACCAGCATCAACTCGCGTTCGATATGTTCGCCTTCGCTCAAGTCCATCACGGACACGACATCTATCAGCTTATTGAGCTGCTTGTTGATTTGTTCGATAACCGCATCCGAACCACTCGTTACGATGGTCATGCGTGACAGGGTAATATCTTCAGTCGGCGCAACGGTTAAAGATTCGATATTGTAACCTCGTGCCGAGAACAACCCGGCCACTCTCGACAACGCACCCGCTTCGTTGACCATCAACAGTGAAATGATATGGCGCATTATAGGTCCTCCGCCAAAACGACTTCAGACAAACCCTTGCCGCCCGGTACCATAGGGAACACGTTTTCAGTCGAATCCGTGCGGAAATCCATGAACACCAAGTCATCCTTGCGCGCAAAAGCCTCCCTCATCGCCGGTTCAACATCGGCAGGATTATCAATGCGCATACCGACATGCCCATAAGCCTCGGCCAATTTTACGAAATCCGGCAAGGCATCCATGTAGGATTGAGAGTAGCGGTTACCGTGAAAGAATTCCTGCCACTGACGCACCATGCCCAGATAACGGTTGTTCAAGGACAACACCTTGATGGGCAAATGATATTGCTTGCAGGTGGAAAGCTCCTGAATGTTCATCTGTATACTGCCTTCTCCGGTCACGCAAGCCACCGTCTCGCCCGGATGCTTGAGCTGCACGCCCATCGCTGCCGGCAGACCGAAACCCATCGTCCCCAGGCCACCGGAATTGATCCAGCGACGCGGATGATTGAACTTGTAATACTGCGCAGCCCACATCTGGTGTTGCCCCACGTCCGAAGTAATAAACGCATCGCCAAAGGTCAACTTGTGCAGCGTCTCGATGACAAATTGCGGCTTGATGACTTCGCTGGAATTCTTGTAGCGCGCTCCGCCCCCCTTCACCCGCCATTCATCAATCTGCTTCCACCACGCGGAAAGTTCGGCTGCGTCCGGCTTCTGACGGCTCTTGCGCAACACGTCCAGCAGCTCATCCAACACCAGCTTGACATCACCGACAATCGGCACATCCACCTTGACACGTTTGGCGATGGAAGAAGGATCAATATCAATATGGATGATTTTGCGCGGCACTTGAGCAAAGTGTTCGACATTGCCGATGACGCGATCATCGAAACGCGCACCGATTGCCACCAGCACATCGCAATATTGCATGCCCATATTGGCTTCATAAGTACCGTGCATACCCAGCATACCAACATACTGCGTGTCGTTGGCCGGATAGCCGCCCAACCCCATCAGGGTATTGGTACAAGGCACTCCCAACAGACGAACCAAATCGGTCAATTGCGCGGAAGCATCCGACAACACCACCCCGCCACCGGCATAAATCATCGGGCGCTTGGCTTCCAGCAACAACTGTGCGGCGAGCCTGATTTGCGCGCTATCGCCCTTGCCTGCCGGGTTATAGGAACGAATCTTGACGCTTTCAGGATAAAGAAATTCGGTCTTCTGACCGGAAATATCCTTGGGAATATCCACCAGCACAGGCCCCGGGCGACCGGACTTGGCCAAATAAAAAGCCTTTTTGATCGTCGTCGCGATGTCTTTGACATCCTTGACCAGATAATTATGCTTTACGCAAGGACGCGTGATACCGACGGCATCCACTTCCTGAAACGCATCCTCGCCTATCGCAAAAGTCGGCACCTGACCGCTGATAACCACCAGCGGGATCGAATCCAGATAAGCCGTTGCAATGCCGGTCACGGCATTCGTCAGCCCGGGACCCGAGGTAACCAGCGCGACACCCACCTTGTCAGACGAACGCGCATAACCGTCAGCCGCGTGTACGGCGGCCTGTTCGTGGCGCACCAGTACATGCTTGACTTTCTCCTGCTGGAAAAGCGCATCATATAGGTGCAGCACCGCACCGCCCGGATAGCCGAACACATATTCAACCCCCTCTTCCTGCAAACAGCGAATGGCAATTTCCGCGCCAGTCAATTCCATGACATTACCCTATGAATAAACCAAAAAAGAACTGCGTAAGATAAAGGCAAGCAGCATTTTGGTCAACCACTTGCAGCGCATGGAATGCCAATCTTGGCTAAATTCATCACAATTTGCTACTATTCGCGGTTCGCAAGGAGCAAAAACTGGCAACTCAAGCTGAATTAAGCCGCTTTCTCACCCACATTGAACGTCGCGCCTACAAGCAGGCAACGTTCGCCGTGCACGATGGCCACACTGCGCTGGACATCGTCCAGGACGCAATGATCAAGCTGGCGGAAAAATATGGCGGCAAGCCCGCAGAAGAATTGCCGCTGTTATTTCAGCGCATTCTGCAAAACACCATTCGCGACCATTTTCGTCGCCAGAAAGTCCGTTCCAGTTGGATCACCCTGTTTTCTGCCTTTCAGCCGAAACACGAGGAAGAAGAGTTTGACCCACTGGATGTACTTGAGGATAACGACAATCAAAGCGCACCCGCCTCGCCGGAGACTGACTTACAACAGCAGCAAACGCTGAACATAATCGAAAGTGCGTTAAGCGAATTGCCGGCGCGTCAACGAGAAGCCTTTCTGTTGCGTTACTGGGAAGGAATGGATACAGCCGAGACGGCAAAGGTAATGGGCTGCACCGAAGGGAGCGTCAAAACTCACTGCTCGCGAGCAAACCACGCGCTGGCTTTAACCCTCAAGGCGAAGGGAATGGAACTGACATGAAAAACCATACACAGCACCTCGATCACCAACAAATCAAGGCATTACTTAACCGCAGCACCGAACAACTTGACGGCGACATCCTGTATTCCTTGCGTCAAGCCAGAACCGCTGCGCTACATCGGCAACGCGTTCCTGCGCCGGTTTTTACCCTGAGCGCCGTCGGTCACCGCGCCAGCGCCATGCTGCCGCACTCTACCGGACAATGGCTGACCGCCTGTTTGCTGCTCGCGGCTCTCGCCGGCAGCGCGACAGCTTACTGGCATCACCAGCAAGCCCAGCAACTCAGTCACCTGGACATTGCCATTCTGACCGATGACCTGCCTATAAAAATTTTTATTGACTAACACGCATGAAGCATTCAACCATCGCACTGCTACTTTTTTGCGCCGTGGGCAACACCTCAGCCTTTGCCTCACCCCAACCCTGGCAGAAGCTGAGTCCTGTCGAGCAAGAAGCGCTTGCACCTGTTCAGCACCAATGGAACGGGCTATCCGAGAAACAACAGCATGAGTTGCTGCTTATGACCGAGCATTACCCCAAATTCACCCCTGCTGAAAAGCAACGTTTTTTAAGCCGCATGACCACCTGGGTAAAACTCACTCCCGCGCAACGTCAGGCTGCGCGCGACAAATATCACGCCTTCAGCAAAGTCCCTCCCGAAAAACGCGAACAGGTCAAACAGATGCTCAAGAAACAAAAGGAACAACAGGAACAACAGGAACAACAGGAAACAAAAACGCCTTGAAACAGCGCTGAACTTCAACCGCACCCGATTGTAAAGAGAATCCACACCAGCAAGCAAGGGGTAAATGCCTGTATTCGCCCCGTCGGGCCAGGTGTGGATATTCGGTTAGCCGTTAGGCTTTAATCATGCCGCCTTGCGCAACTCGTAAGGCTGTATCAGCAACGCGGCGGGGATTTTCAATCCGTCTGACAAGCTCCTAATCATCGCTAGCGATAGCGGGCGGGCGCGATTTAACACTTCAGAAACCCGTCCGCGATTACCAATAAACGGCTCTAAGTCTTTACGCGCTAGCCCCCTGCTTTCCATGATGTACAGCAAAAAATCTACAGGGTCAGGCGCGTCAATCGGATAGTGTGCGGCTTCGTAATTTTCCACTAACAGGGCTAACACTTCTAATGTATCGGCTTCGGGTGTGTTATCAGGCGCATCGAACAAGCGCGCAACTTCGTCAAGGGCGGCGCGATATTCAGCTTCGGTTTTTATCGGCTTGATTGTCATGGTTCTAAATCCTTTCCGCGTCTATCGCGTCATATTGCTTATGTGTACCAACAAAGCGCACGAACATCATGCGGCGGTTGTAATGCACTTTCACGATTAGCCTGTAGTCGTTGCCCTTGATATTGAACACCACGCGGTTGTTGGCTAAAAAGTTCGCATTACGGTGCGCCGCCTTGATTGCTTCGGGGGTTTCCCAGTCCGCATTGCTTGCCTCGGCGTACCAATTACTAAGGGGGGGTTTGGCTTGCGGGTGTGTTTGCCAAAAGTCGCGCAAGATAGATAGGGCAAGTATTCGCATAGGTGCAATGTACCACGCACCCAAAAAGGGTGCAAGATTGTTTGGGTGTAACGGGGAATAATTAGAAATATACAAAGGCGGGTAAACGCCTTTACCGCCGTTCCACCCGCCATAACATCGCAACACCCAGCAGCAAAAATAGCCCCGTCATCGCCGTGGCACTAAACAAGGGTTGCCAGTCATTCAGCGCGCCCAAACTGGCGAACAGACGTCCGACAAAGTGGAACACCAGCCCCAGCACGATCCCCATGAACACCATCACACCAATACTACCGGAACGTCGCTGATACGATGAAAAAGGTAACGCCAGCACCATCATCACCAACAAGGCGAACGGATAAACCAGCTTGTTCCACATCGCAATCTCGTAGCGCGCACTTTTTTGCTTGTTTTCCTTCAAGTGAGCGGCATATTTGTACAAGTCATAAGCGGACATTTGCTCCGGCACTACCAGCATCACACTCATGATGCCCGGTGTCAGCACCGAATCCCATGGCTGACTTTGCGACGCATGGGTCGTTACTCCGAGCTTGTCGAAACGCGTTTCCAGCACCCCCTCCAGCAGCCAATTCCCCGGCTTGAGGTAGCTTGCGCTGTCGGCACTGATGATTTTTTGCAGATGGAATGTCTCATCGAAACTGTAAATGGCGATGCCCGACAAGCTGGTGTCAGGCAATACACTTTTAACGTTCACAAAATTACGCTCATCCTTGACCCATACGCCGGAACGAAATGACTGCAAGGAAACTGCGGAATTCTGCACTTTAAGACGCAGTTTCTGTGCCATGCGCTCACTGGGTGGCGCAATCAATTCACCCGACACAAAGCTCAGGACAATTAACGGTAGCGCGATTTTGCACAGCACCCCCAGCATCTGGCTTGACGATGCGCCGGAAGCACGAAATATCGTCAGTTCTGAATGAGCCGCCAGTTGCACCAACGCAAAGATAGTACCTACCAGCACCGCCACAGGAAACAACTCATAAATGTGTCCGGGTATCGTCAGCACCACGAACAACAGCACATATTTGAGGCTGTATTGGCCTTGTCCCATAACGCTAAGCTCATGAATAAAATCAAGGAAAGCAAATAACATAATGAGTGCGGCAAACACCAGCGCAACGCTGGCATATATCTCTCTGGCCAAATAACGAGTCAATAATTTCATTTTCCGAATACCCGACGCCACGAAAACAGCTTGGTGCGCCAATAAAACAGCACTGCCACAATCAACAGCATTAAGACGTGTATGCCCCACAGCCCGATGCCGGGCGATAACTTACCCTGCCCTACCCACGCATTGGTCACACTAATCATATTGCTATACAGCATATACAACACGATCGCCAAAATCAGGTTCAGCGACCGTCCAACGCGCGGATTGACATAACTCAAAGGGATAGCCAGCAAAGCCAGTATCGCCGCGCTGATGGGCAACCCCAGCCGCCATTCCAGTTCGGACAAATTCCAGGTAGTGGGATTGCGCCATAATTCGGGGGTTGGCATGGTGCGCGCAATGGGTTGAATGGGTAACGCCACCGAAGATTCAATACGCATGGCGTAACGCTCGAATTCCACGATGCGATAATCGCGCTGCCCCGGCGTGCCTTCATAACGCGTACCGTTTAACAACACCAGGAAACGGTCGCCATTCGGCAGTGTTTCCTGGAAACCTTCGCGCGCCACCATCGTACCCAGCTTGGAATTTTGTACCGAACGCACAAAAATATTACCTACGCGGTTGCTTCCGGCATCAACATTTTCAATAAAATACACCCGATCAGCTTGATTGGACTCACGAAACATGCCCGGCGTAATCCCTGCAATTTCATCGCGGCTTTCCAGTTTATTCTTGAACTCATCAGCTTTTCGCAAGGCCCAGGGCGACAGCACCAGACTCAGCACTGCGATCAGCGCCACTACCGGCATGGCATAGCTCAACACCGGGCGCATCCAGTAAGTCAGCCCCATACCGGAACTGAACCACACCACCATCTCACTGTCGCGATAACAACGCGACAAGGTCAGCAAAATGGACATGAACAAACTCATGGAAAGCAACACCGGCAAATAATTCAGCGAGCTAAAACCCAGCAGTGCCAGTACGCCATCCACCGCCAGCTTGCCGCTGACCGCCTCACCCAGAAAACGAATCACCTGACTGACCACGACGATGCCCAGTAGAATGAGAAATATCAGCAATCCATTACCGACGAATTCACTCACCAATGCGCGATGAAACAGGCTCGCACGAAACATCTTTGACTTAGTACGGGAAGTTTGCGGATAATCAGACATTGCAACATAACCATGAATTAAGGAGTAACGCGTGGAATTTAGCATAAAACAAAGCAGCCCGGAAAAGCAGCATGGCGCATGTGTAGTCGTGGGAGTCTATAAAGACGGTCAATTATCAACCGCCGCACGACAACTGGATGTCGCAACGGGTCAGCAAATCAGCGCGCTCATCGAGCGCGGCGACATCACCGGAAAAACGGCCAGCAGCTTGATGTTACACACACTTTCCGGCATCGCTGCCGAACGTGTATTGCTGGTCGGGCTGGGCAAAGCCGATGAATTCGACGGCAAAAAATTCCTCGATGTCTTGCGCGCCACCTTTGCGGCGCTGCAACACACTGTCTGCAAAAACGCCACCTTGTATTTCACCGATCTGGCTGTAGCGGAGCGCGACACGACCTGGAAGATCAACCAGACCCTCCTGCTCGCCGCCGAATCCGTTTACCGCTGCGACCATCTCAAGAGCAAACCCGCCGACCAGCCCACCCTGCACAAGGTCGTGCTGGGCTGCGCCGAAAAACCTGACGAGGTCGCACAAACCGCCGTACAACAGGCCAGCGCGATCGCGCATGGCGTAAAGTTAGCCAAAGACCTGGGCAACCTGCCCGGCAATATCTGCACCCCGACTTATCTGGCAGATCAAGCCACCGATCTCGCCAAACGACACCAACTCAAAGCGACGATCCTCGAAGAAAAGGACATGGAAAAACTGGGTATGCACTCGCTATTGTCCGTCTCCAGCGGTAGCCGCCAACCCGCCAAATTGATTACGCTGGAATATCGTGGCGGCGACAAAAAACAAAAGCCTATCGTGCTGGTCGGCAAGGGACTTACCTTCGACGCGGGCGGCATTTCGCTCAAACCCGGCGCGGGCATGGACGAGATGAAATACGATATGTGCGGTGCAGCCAGCGTGCTGGGTACGATGCAAGCCATCGCCGAAATAGGACTAAAACTGAACGTCGTCGCGATCATCCCCAGCAGCGAAAACCTGCCGGACGGTGCGGCCAGCAAGCCCGGCGACATCGTCAAAAGCATGTCCGGCCTGACCATTGAAATCCTCAACACCGATGCGGAAGGCCGGCGCATCCTGTGCGACGCGCTAACCTACGCGGCGCGTTTCAAACCCGACACCGTGGTGGACATCGCCACCCTGACCGGCGCGTGCGTCATCGCGCTGGGTCATGTCGCCAGCGGCCTGTACAGCAACCAGGACGCACTCGCCCGCGAGCTGTTTGAAGCGGGCGAATACAGCAACGACCGCGCCTGGCGGATGCCGCTGTGGGACGAATACCAGCAGCAACTGGACAGCAATTTTGCCGACCTGCAAGACATCGGCGGGCGCGATGCCGGCAGCGTCACCGCCGCGTGCTTTTTGTCGCGCTTCGCCGAAGACTACCGCTGGGCACATCTGGACGTGGCGGGAACTGCCTGGAAATCCGGCAAGGAAAAAGGCTCGACCGGTCGCCCGGTTCCCTTGCTCACGCAATACCTTATCAACCGCGCTTCGCTGTAGGGCGTATTGTCATAACCGGTTGATTGTAAAATGGAATGATATGACCAAAGTAGATTTCTACACTGGCTCTCCCGACAAGCTGCGCACCGCTTGCCAGTTGAGCCAGAAAGCCATGCAAAATGGTCTGAAAACCGTCATCAGTCTGCCCGATGCGGCGAGTTGCGACGCGCTGGATAAACTGCTGTGGATTTATCCTGACACCGGTTTTCTCCCACACTGTCTGAGCGATGCGGAACACGCCGCACAAACCCCTGTACTGTTAAGTTACAACAACGACACCTTTCCGCATCACGACCTGTTAATCAACTTGCGCGGCGAATGCATGACTTTTTTCAGCCGCTTCGAGCGCCTCATCGAAATCATCGGCACGGATGAAGAAGATAGCCGCCTGGGGCGAAATCGCTACAAATTTTATCGGGATCGCGGCTACGAACTACGCCATTTCGATCTATCACGGGAGCAACGATCATGATGCGACAACCTGACAACGACCAATCACCCTGCCTGACCGGAATAGCCAGCGACACGAAACTGGACGACTTACCGATCCTCACGGAGATCATCATTGATGCGCCCGCGCCACGCGCCTTGGGCGCAGAGGACATACAACTTTTATTGCAGCCTCTTGAAGCCCACCTCAAAAACGTTTTCACCAGCAAACTCAACAGCCAGCTCGAACAACTGCAAAAACTGGCGGTTGATCTGGCGGTCAGCGAATTCAAAGCGGAACTCCCGCAACTGCTGCGTGACGCACTTATAAAAACAGACCTGCCCCGTTAGGGTAGGCATTTTGCCCACCCGCCCGGTTGCCGGGCATAAAGACCTGCCCGCCCTGCTGTATAATTGCCCCCTTTCGCCACACTCAAATTAGCGCATCGCTACAAGGTATTGCAATGGAACTCACCAAAAGTTTTGAACCCTCCGCCATCGAAGCGCGCTGGTATCCCGAATGGGAACGCTCCGGCTATTTCAAGGCTGGCGTTGATGCCAGTAAAACGGACAACTTCTGCATCCAGCTGCCGCCGCCCAACGTGACCGGCACGCTGCACATGGGACATGGCTTCAACCAGACGCTGATGGACACGCTGACCCGCTATCACAGGATGCGCGGCGACAACACCCTGTGGCAGCCGGGCACCGACCACGCGGGCATCGCCACACAGATCGTGGTCGAGCGCCAGCTCGACGCACAGGGCATCTCGCGCCACGATCTGGGGCGTGAAAAATTTATTGAAAAAGTGTGGGAGTGGAAGCAGTTTTCCGGCGACACCATCACCCGCCAGATGCGCCGCCTCGGCACCTCGCCCGACTGGTCGCGCGAGCGTTTCACCATGGATCCCGCGCTGAACAAGACCGTCACCGAGACCTTCGTGCGCCTGTTCAACGAAGGCC
>JAVHSF010000326.1:0-2652 GCA_036172035.1 Gallionella sp.
TAATACCGTTGGCGTACCAGCAGGCTCAACAGCAAACGGATCACGCCGTAGCTGATGCGCGCCAGCAGCAGCACGAAAGGGTGCAGGCTGGCGGGATTGACGCGATGCCCGCCGGAATGGATGGCTTGCCACAGGCTGTCGCGCAGCGTGCGGGCAAACTGTTCATCGCGTATTCCCAGATTCGCCTCGCGCGCCAGCAACAGGCTAAACGGATCGAGGTTGGACGAACCCACGGTCGCCCACGCGCCATCCACCACCCCGACCTTGGCATGGAGAAAGCTGTGGTGATATTGGTATAGCTCGATGCCGTCCGCCAGCAACTGTCCGAACAAAGCCAGCGTCGCGTAATGCTGCAAACGGTGATCCACCCGGCCTTGCAACAGCAACACCACGCGCACGCCACGCGCTGCGGCGGCCTTCAGCGCCTGACGGAATGACCACCCCGGCAAAAAGTAGGCATTGGCGATGATGATTTCGCTTTGCGCGCCGGCAATCGCCTGAAGATAGGCGCGCTCGATGTCGCTGCGGTGGCGCAGATTGTCGCGCAACAGAAATTGCAGCGGCGCATCCCCTGCATCCTCATGCCTGTGACGCAGCAGCACCCGCATCCTGTCCAGGCGTTTGCGCAGTGTCGCCCACTTGACCGTCGCCCACAGGTGGCGCATTTCCTCGTGAACCTGATGCGCAACATCGCCTTGCATCCGTACCGCATAGTCCAGCCGGGGCGCTGCGACACTGCCGCCCGGCGGAATGTCGTCAATGATGTTGATGCCGCCGATATAGGCGATCTCGCCATCCACCGCAACCAGCTTGCGGTGCAGGCGGCGCAGGCGGCGCACCCGGCTGCGCTGCCAGGTAAAAGGGGAAATGGCGCGCCTGAACCATTGCACCTCGACACCCGCCGCAACCATCTCGTCCGTCCACGACTGCGGCAGCTCTGCCGAACCGAAGCCATCCAGCAAGACGCGCACCTTCACGCCACGTTGTGCCGCACGCCGCAAGACAACGCTGATCATCCGCCCGGTGTGATCAGCCGCGAAAATATAGGTTTCCAGCAACACCGTGCGCTGTGCTGCGTCAATATCCGCACACAGCAGCGGAAAATACTCCGCTCCGTTCTGCAACAGCGTGAGCTGGTTGCCGGCGAGTTGCTGGGGCCGGGTCATAGTGTTTCAGGCGGGTTATCGGGTTTCAAACGTGCGGAAAGCGCGGCATGATCGGAAAGCCGCTGCCAGTTGCCGCCGATGTGTACTTGCGCCTGCTGCACGGAGAAACCGCGCACATAGATGCGATCCAGCCGGAACAGTGGCAGACGCGCGGGAAAACTGCGCGCCACCTGCCCCGCGTGCATACAAAACACATCGTTCATGTTCAATTCGCGGGCGATGGAATCGCTCATCTGATTGCGCCAGTCGTTGAAATCCCCGGCGATGATTACCGCCGCATCGGGCGGAATCTCGTTCTGCACATACTCGATCAAGGCGCGGGTCTGCGCGCGCCGCCCCTTGGCGAACAAGCCGAAATGCGCACAGATGCAATGCACCTTGCCCCGTTCGCCGAGGTCCACTGCGCAGTGCAACAGCCCGCGACTCTCGAAACGGTGTGCGGAAATATCGGTATTCAGCGTCTGAAGGATGGGAAAACGGCTGAGGATTGCGTTGCCGTGATGGCCTGCCTCATACACCGAATTCCTGCCGTAAGCGGCGTGCGGCCAGACTGCGGCGGCGATAAATTCGTGCTGCGCACCATCGGGATAGTTGGTAAAACGCCGACCATGACCGGTATGTTCGCCCTGCACCTCCTGCAAAAACACCAGGTCGGCATTCAGCTCGCGCAGCCGCTCGCGCAACTCGTGTACCACCACCCTCCGGTTGAAGTGGGAAAACCCCTTGTGGATGTTGTAGGTGGCGATGGTGAGCGTATTCATGGTGCGTCATTCACGACGGCAGAAAAGCACCCGCCACCATCACGATGCCCATCAATATCGCCGACATTTTCATTCCCTCCTCCGCAAGACTTTCAAACGACACCCGATTGCACGGCGTGGCGCACATAAAAAATTTCCAGGTTTTGCGCGCGCACCCGCTGCAGCAACTGTTCGGCAATCGCATCATCCAGAATGAATTCGACCTTCACCGCCAGCTCGCCCGCCAGCTCAAAGAACGTATCCTCGCGCAGCCTGCCGTGACGACCAAATCCGGCGATGGCGCGGAAGGCCGAACCGCCGTGTATGCCCAGCTCCCTGGCTTCTTCCAGCAACCATTCATACCGTGGCATACCGCCATGATGTTGTTTTTCACTGACGTAAAAAATGAGCAAATTCATATTGTTACCCCTAAGTATTGAGCCACTTGAAAGTCTGTATGCCCAGCACCGTCATCAGCAACGTGCCGCCCAGATGAGCCGAGATAATGCCCGCGCCCCAGGCATACTGGCCGCGCAGCAACAGTGTGACCGTCTCTGCCGAAAAGGTGGAAAAAGTGGTGAGACCGCCGAGAAAACCGGTGATGATGAACAGTCGCCATTCCGGCGACAGACCGGGATGCTGCATGAAAAAGGCGATTGCCAAGCCGATCAGATAACCGCCGAGCAGGTTGGCGGCGAGTGTGCCGAGCGGCAATTCAGGCAACGCCGGATTGAGCCACAGCCCCA
>JAVHSF010000327.1:0-2237 GCA_036172035.1 Gallionella sp.
CTGTCGGACTTAAAGGGAATCGGCAGAATATCCACCCGGACGGTACATATTTCACCGCTTTCCTGGTCAGCAGAGCAAATAGGCTAGGTTGCGAGTAGCGCACGACACCGCGATTCGCCCGCGCAGGCATTTATTCAGCGTCTCCCTAACAAAATTTCAATTGAATACGCAACTCCCGGAAGGCTTCAGCTGGCATTGCATCCCACCAAATCACCTGGCTGACTGGCAGCTTATGCTCGTCGAGCCTGGCACACAACACAACGCAATGAGGGGTCACAACGGTGCGGCGCATCACTTCGCCCCCCCATTCGTCACCGCCCCGCGTGTTGATCAGCAGCCGCTTCCGATTCACCGAAAAAGACACCCACGATGCGTTATCCCGCAACAACGCGTAGCGATACAAACAATATAACAGGTTGATAAATATCAATAAAAGCAAAGCCAAACATAACCAAAGCGCGCCATTGATCAAGCATACCGAGACAAATGCCAGCAGATGCACAATTACCAGAACCGAAATAAAAACTCGGGAAGGTTTAAGCACGAACTGCCTGAGCATACAACTTATCCGTCAAGGTATCAGGAAACGTAAATCACCAGCACCAGCAGCAATATAACCAAAAATAAAATCAAAAACCTGAAATTACTCCCGGCTGAAGGTTCTGCCAGTTTGGCACGCACGGGAGTCATGGATTGAACCCCGGTCTTGGGCGGGCTACCTGCTTTGGCCACTTTCGGTTTAGCCCCTGAGCTGTCCGGTTTGGATAGCTGTGCAGTTGGCACGGTTATCTTCAAGGTTTTAGCCAGCTCATCAACGTCATGAATATCAGCAGTCATGGCAGCCAGGCGCATGGTCGCTTCATTCGAGTCGAATAACTTGGACAACCCCAGGGTAGTGACCGGTTCTTCACCCCCATTTTCAGCGCCATGACGACCGGTAACGACAATCGCATCCAGGGGTTTTTTAACCGCCACGGCGGGAACCACATCAATTTTGCGATTGCTGTGTGGTATGACTTCCCGACAAGCACGTAAATCCGCCGCAAAATCCTTGGCATTTTGATACCGGTCATCCCGTTCTTTGGCTAACGCCTTGGCCACAATAAAATTGAGCATTTCCGGCACGCCTGCATTCAACAAACCAGGCGCTTGGGGTACTGCGTTTAGCGTTTGATACATGATGGCATTGACGTTTTCACCCAAAAATGGCGCTTCTCCGGTAAGCATCTCATACAACATCACCCCCAAGGAAAAAATATCGGAACGCTGATCAATATCTTTACCCAGAACCTGTTCGGGCGACATATATTTTGGCGAACCCAACACCATACCCGTCTGGGTACGCACTGCGGAAGATGCCATACGCGCAATACCGAAGTCGGTTATTTTCGCATGTTCGTCCCGTATCACCATAATGTTCGATGGCTTAATATCGCGGTGTACAATCCCGTGTTCATGCGCATAAGCCAAACCCGAAGCCACTTGCGCGACAATATTCAGCACCTGATCGACTGGCATAGCGCCATCATCGCGCATGATGTCGCGCAACTCGCGTCCTTGCAAAAACTCCATGGCGATGTAAGCAATGTCACCGCTCTTGCCCACATCATAGATTGTGACGATATTCGGATGATTGAGCTTGCCAGCCGCCTTGGCCTCCTGATAGAAACGTCCTTCGTATTCCTCAATTTCATCCTCAGCCAAGCCAAGATTGATCGTTTTGATGGCAACCTGACGGTCAATCAATGGATCTCTGGCTTTGTAAACCACGCCCATCGCACCCTGTCCCAATTCGCCCAGCACCTCATAGCGCCCCAATTGACTAATCATGGTAGCTACCTAAAACAGTCGTTATTGTCGTCATGTTGTACATATGCTACCTATCTGCACACTTTGGAACTTACCCGTTCAATTTTTCCCGGTTCAAGATCAACTTCGTTTGTATAGATTCCAAAACTTGCATGATTGATAATTAACTTGTGCTTGCCCGGCTTGACTGTCACAGTCATTGCCCCAGAACTGCTGATAGTCCCTTTTTGTGAACCATCCACGAACACCTGCGATCCTTCCTTGCAAAGAACCAAAACGTATGCCTCCGCATCTGTTGTGGCACTGACATCTTTTGCCGGTTCAGATGCGGTTTTTTTGGCGGCCAAGACAGCAGCCCTGCCCTGAGTCTTGTTCTCGGCTGATTGCGCTGAAGTGTCCGGCTTTTTTCTTGCCTGTTGCGACTTGTT
>JAVHSF010000327.1:2337-12135 GCA_036172035.1 Gallionella sp.
CCTGTTTGCTTGCCTGTTGGGACTGGGGTTCATCAGCAACCCGCCGTGCAGTCATATCGTGAACGACACGCTCACCGTCAACTTTCCCGGTCGTCACCGGTTCAACGCTTGCCGACTGCAGGGTCTCGACACTGACATCGGGTCGAACCACCTCACTCGACCCATGCATGACAGCCAGCCAACCTATCAGCAAAGGCACGATCACCACAGCCGCATACAAGGCGCGTTGCTTGATGTCGGCCTGCTGAATGTGTTCCACCCAGGCAAGTCTGCGCTTGTTCATACTTTCAGCCAGGACAAAACAAGCAGATTTGACACGCTCCAGCATCCCAACGGATTGAGACTGAGCTTCTTCGAGTACCCTGGCTGGCATTCTTTTGGTTGTATATTCGCCCGGATAACCTATGGCGTAAACTTCATGCTCACGCACATGCTTGTCCGTGCGTGAACCCTGATAGTGGAACATACCGGCATATTGGGCAGAAAGGCGTGATACCGCATCGTAATAAGATCGGGATACCAGTATCTGACTGGGGTCGGCAAAGCCCATGATGCGCTGCGCAACATTAATACCATCACCCACTATATTGGGTTGCCCATTAAGGTCACGCATCAGTCTGACCGGGCCCAGGTTGATACCAATTCTCACCAGTAACGCAGGCTCTAATTTGACATCCTCGTTGAGCAAACTGGTACGCAAACTAAGAGCGGCCTTCAGCGCATCTTCAACATCACCGAGAAAATTAACTGCCGCACCATCGCCTGTATCGAGAATAATCCGATCCATGACAGGCATATCCTGAATAGCCTCTGCAAGATAGGAATTAAACCTTTCTTTCAAGGAGATTTGACCAGTTACTGACTTTTTTGAATATTCGACAATATCCAAAAACAGCACACTGCTCATGATAGTTTTATTACTGCGGTCTTCCATTCAGCTTTTCGTTACACCGATAATTTTCGTAGCATGTTTTTTGAGTGACAAAATTTACAACAACGTTCAGCGTTTCACACTCCCCCTGCCCGTCTTCCGGCTATCCATTCTACCTCCTCCGGTTCGATTGCCCGGCCTGGCCGAACGAACGGAACGGCGCGGGGCAGGTCTATTTTGCAGGGGCTGTTGATCCGAAAACTGTTTGGATTCCTCTCCAACGCAGGTCGCATTATCAAGGCCTGATGCATCTTTAGAATCTCCCACCCATTCCATCACCTGCTCAATTTCGCCCTCGCCCAACTCGGCCATCGTGCCGCGTTTTAAACGCGGTGGAAGGTTGATTATACCGAAACGCACCCGAATCAAGCGGCTTACCGGCAACCCAAGTGCATCAAAAGCACGACGCACAATACGATTGCGTCCCTCCTTCAATATCACGTGATACCAGTGATTGAAGCCTTCCCCACCGTGATCCTCCAGTTTTTCAAAAGTCACCGGACCATCTTCCAGCTCCACACCCTCACTGAGCGCCTGCTTCACCCGCTCGTCAGTCATGATGCCCTGCACGCGCACCGCATATTCCCGTTCCACTTCAAAACTTGGATGCATCAGCCGATTCGCCAATTTACCAGAGGTAGTAAAAATAAGTAAACCACTCGTATTAAAATCCAGTCGCCCGATAGCGATCCACTTCTGCCCGCGCAATCTTGGCAACTTATCAAACACGGTCGCACGTTTTTCGGGGTCGTCACGACTGACGATTTCACCCTCCGGCTTGTGGTACAGCAATACGCGCACGGTCTGTTCACGCTCACCGACACGTATCGTGCGATGTGCAGATTTCACCATATCGCCCGGCAATACGCGCATCCCCAAGGTTGCCGGTTCGCCATTTACGCTAACGCGCCCCGCAGCGATCCATTCTTCCATCGCGCGGCGCGATCCAAACCCAGCCTGGGCTAACACTTTCTGTAACTTTTCGCCCTGCTCATTCATACCGTCAACTCACGTCTTTCTAGCACGGCTTGCGCCAATGTCCCACTATCCACTTGTTCCAGTTCACCGCCCACCGGCAAACCGCGCGCAATACGCGACACTTTAACACCTTGCGATTGCAATAATGTTGCTAAATAGTGTGCGGTCGCATCACCTTCAACAGTAAAGTTGGTCGCCAGTATCACTTCGCAAGGATGCTGCTGAACACGCGTGACCAAGCGCTCCAGATGCAATTGCTTTGCGCCTATGCCATCCAGCGGAGACAGCCTGCCCATCAGAACGTAATACATGCCACGATAGCACTGCGTCTGCTCGATCATCAGCAAGTCAGCCGGCATCTCCACCACGCATAACAAATCTTCGTCACGCTTCGTAGAGGCGCAAAGCGCGCACACTTCCAGTTCAGAAAAATTATTACACTTGGAACAATGTTGAATATTGGTTGCGGCACGTTGCAAGGAGACCGCCAAATGCAAAGCACCGCTACGGTCACGCTGCAACAAATGGTAAGCCATCCGCTGCGCGGATTTTGGTCCTACGCCAGGCAAACAACGCAACGCCTCAATCAACTCATCAAGATACGAAACGGTCATCAAAAAGGCAGCTTCATCCCGGCTGGCAAGCCCATCCCGGCACTGAATCCGCTCATGCGCTGCTCGGTTGTCGCAGCCACTTTTTTCATCGCGTCATTCAAGGCCAGCACGATCAAGTCCTCCAGCATTTCCTTGTCGGACATTACGCCGTCGTCCAGAGCGACCCGGCGCACTTCGTGCGCGCAGCTGATAGTCACTTTCACCATGCCAGATGCCGCCTGCCCCTCTACGTCTACCATGGCCAGTTCAGCCTGTGCCTGCTGCATATTCTTCTGCATTTGCTGCGCCTGTTTCATCAAGCCGCCCAATCCGCCCTTCATCATATTTTTACTCCTCTTACTAAATTGATTTAATTGGTTTAATTGATTCAGCCACCAGCCTGGCAGCCAATTCGGCTTGAGCATCAATAACAAAAGTATCTTCTTTTATCGAATCACTCGCCTGTTGATGCATGATTTGCCGAGTCTGATGCTCAATTTTCGCGGGCGTTGCTTCGGCAATTTTTCCTAAAATAATACTGAGTTTAACGGGATGTCCAAAATAATCACTCAGTGCCGATTGCAAATTTTCAGCCGCTATCCGCGTCTGTAAATGTTTGTGTTCCCGATCCAAACGCAGAACAACTAACTGCCCCGAAACATTTTCCAGCACACAGTGCTTCGCCAACTGCTGCGCCATGGCTTGCACATTCAACTGCGCCAATAACGCACCCCAATCTGTTACCTCAACGGCAACCGGCAATGGCGGCAGCACTGTTTCAGGCAGCGCAGTTTCGACCACTGGCGAGACGACTGGAACTTGCACGGCGGGCTTGGCGGGGGCAACTGCTGGCGGACGACTTTTCGGCAAGACCCGTTGCCCACCGCTTACGCTAACAGCCTGTTTTGGCAAACTACTCGCGGATGGCGCGAATGCCAGCATCCGCAACAGCGTCATGGTAAAGCCGGCATATTCATCGGGTGCCAAATCAATTTCGGCACGCCCATGAATGGCGATTTGATAAAACAACTGAATGTCCTCAGGCGTATAGGATGCGGCCAATTCCAGTAAACGCCCCCTCTCCGGCTCGTCCTCAGCAATCGCCTGCGGTACGCTCTGCGCCAATGCCATTCGATGTAATAATGAGGCCAATTCCTGCAAAGCAGAATCAAACGCCACGCTGCGCGATGCCATGCCATCGGCAACCTCAAGCAGCACCGCACCATTTTTTTCCCGCAAGGCAAACAGCAGTTCAAACAAACACCCCTGATCCATCGCGCCCAACATGGCGCGCATCGCGGCTTCTTCAATCTTGCCGGCAGAAAATGCAATCGCCTGATCCATCAGACTCAACGCGTCGCGCATACTGCCTTGCGCTGCCCGTGCAACCAGATTTATCGCCCCCGGCTCGAACTCAATATGCTCTTGCCCCAAAACGTACTGAAGATGCGTCGCGATTAACGCAGGCGGCAATTGTTTCAAATTAAACTGTAAGCAACGCGATAAAACCGTAACCGGTATCTTCTGCGGATCAGTGGTCGCCAGAATAAATTTCACATGCGCGGGCGGCTCTTCCAGCGTCTTCAGCATCGCATTGAAGGCGGACTTGGACAACATGTGTACTTCGTCAATGATATAGACCTTGAAACGACCACTGGTCGGCGCATATAGCGCGCCTTCCAGCAACTCGCGCATATTGTCCACTTGAGTATTGGATGCCGCGTCCAGCTCGATCAAGTCAACAAAGCGCCCGCTATCAATTTCCTTGCAGGCGCTGCACTCGCCACAGGGTGTGGCGGTAATGCCTGTCAAACAATTCAGGGATTTGGCAAAGATTCGCGCGATGGTGGTCTTGCCCACGCCGCGCGTACCGGTAAACAGATAGGCGTGATGCAGCCGGTTTTGCGTCAGTGCATTGCTTAACGCCCTGACCACGTGTTCCTGACCAGACAGTTGCGCGAAATTTTTAGGACGCCATTTGCGTGCAAGTACCGAAGTGTCTGACAAGTTATGCCACGTTAAAAATAATAGGAAAAATGCAATTGGTTCAGATTGATGCCCTGATTTGGCTTTTTGATGCCGCCATTGGAGAGATGCTGGTAACGGTATCCCAAATCAAATTGCTGACGCTCGCCAAAACGCACACCAAAACCAATATGGTCACCAAACTGGAACGCGCTGCCCAACTGGCGGTTCGCGTATACGAAGGTCGGAGAAATCAGATGAAAACCAATCGCGCCCTCAAGATAAGGCGACATTCCTGAAGGAGCTTTTTGCTGCAAGCGAAACACTGGCGTGACAGCCAGCTCAGTTATCGTCTGATTATTACCGACACCGCTACGCCCCTTCCATGCGCCAGCTGTCGCTTCCCAAAAACCGGTTACCAACCAATCACCCTCGGTAAACCACTGTTTATCCCACTTCCAGATTGCGCCTACTCGGGCAGTATCGGTCTTGTCGCCATTGCCCAACTCCAAGGAAACACCATCCACCGCCCACACATTACCACTGAGCAACAGTACACAAAGAAACCAGCCAAACTTCTTCATTCTCATTCCCTCCGTGGCATTACATAAGGAGGCGAGCCTTACCCCCGGCACTTACAGTAAGTAGTTGTGGCTGCTTCCTTCCGGACCTGACCAGATTCACCACCCTGCAATGCGGGGAGACCCGCCAATTCGTTACTAACTTTGCTTGCGCAAAATTTTAAAATCTGTCATTCAACTCGCCCTGTCTAGCCAAGCTCTGACTACACCCGATGCAACGGGATCATGCCAATACGCCTGCACCATTCCGCCGGACCAATATCGTGTATCGAACGTCCTTGTACATCTACGGCAACGGTCACAGGCATATCCTCGACTTCAAATTCGTAAATGGCTTCCATACCCAAATCGGCGAAAGCAACCACTCTGGCACTGCGGATTGCCTTTGACACCAGATAGGCCGCGCCCCCCACGGCAATCAAATACACCGAAGCGTATTTCTTGATGGCATCAATGGCGAACTGACCTCGCTCTGCCTTACCAATCATCCCCATCAAACCCGTCCGCTCAAACATCATCCCGGTGAACTGATCCATGCGTGTGGCAGTGGTCGGCCCCGCCGGCCCCATCACCTCATCGCGCACCGGATCAACGGGACCGACATAATAAATGAAGCGCCCTGTAAAATCCACGCCATCCGGTAATTTTTCACCCCGCGCCAACAAATCAGCCATCCTCTTGTGCGCCGCATCCCGCCCTGTCAACAGCTTGCCGGAGAGTAACATGGTCTCGCCCGGCTGCCACTGTGAAATCTGCTCCCGCGTGACATTTTCCAGATTCACACGCCGCGCATCCCCAGCCGGATGCCACACTACGTCCGGATAATCTTCCAATTTAGGCGGGGTAAACACCGCGACACCCGTACCATCCAGCTCGAAGCGAACATGCCGAGTCGCCGCACAGTTCGGAATAACGGCGATAGGCTTGGAAGCCGCGTGTGTCGGGTAATCCAGTATCTTCACATCCATCACCGTCGTCAGTCCGCCCAAGCCCTGTGCGCCGATACCCAGGGCATTCACTTTGTCATACAACTCGATGCGCAGCTCCTCGATGCGGCTCTGCGCACCACGCGCCTTCAGCTCATGCATATCCATGGGCTGCATCAGGGATTGCTTGGCCAGCAGCACCGCCTTTTCGGCCGTCCCGCCGATACCAATACCCAACATACCCGGAGGACACCAGCCCGCGCCCATATGCCGCACCTGCCGCAACACCCACTCGACAATATCGTCGCCCGGATTCAGCATTTCCATCACAGCCTTATTCTCCGAACCGCCCCCCTTGGCTGCGATATGAATCTCGACCTTATCGCCCTGAACCAACTCCAGATGCACGACAGCGGGGGTGTTATCCCCAGTATTGTTGCGCCTGCCGGCTGGATCAGCAACGATAGAGGCGCGCAGCTTGTTATCCTTGTCGAGATAGGCGCGGCGCACGCCTTCATTGACCATTTCGACCACATTCAGGTTTGCCTCCCAGCGCACCGCCATACCAATCTTTACGAACGCCACCACGATCCCGGTATCCTGGCAAATCGGACGATGTCCCGCCGCGCACATGCGCGAATTGGTTAGAATCTGCGCCATGGCATCCTTCGCAGCAGGCGACTGCTCGACGCGATAGGCTTCGGCTAATGCCTGAATAAAATCTGCCGGGTGGTAATACGAAATGAACTGCAACGCATCTGCAATGCTATCAATGAAATCCTGCTGACGAATAACGGTCATGATGAACACGGTATGAAATGACGCGGGAATTATAACAGCACAGCCGATGAACAGCCGCAAACGAATCATACAAAACAGTCATAGTGGTGACAGCAGCCTTGCCGCCACTCGCTAAACCCATTCGGTCAAATCGCCATTCACATACCCCTGGAACCCTTCCACGCCCAATTCCTGCAATAGTGGCAGTACACTCACATCTTCCACGCCCAAAGCGAATACCCGTATATCCAGCGAGCGGGTAATATTGACGACCGAAGATATGAAAAACTGATTTTCATGGTTATCGCGCAAACCGCGTATATACACAGGGCTGAGTTTCACATAAAGGGGCTTTAAGTATTGCAGATATTCGAAAGCGGAATGGTGCAAACCAAAGTTATCAACCGCAAATTGAGCGCCCAATTTGCGTATATCAGCAACAAAATGCTGGATTCCTGCACGGTCTTGCACCAAGCCGAACTCGGTAAACTCAAACACCAGACGCTTGGCAATGGCGGGATTGGCGCTCATGACATCACCCAGCCAGGCCAGCAACTCGGTGTCGTGGATCGAACTAATGGCAAGATTGAGAGCAACCACGCCCTCCCCGTCGGATATCACCATGCGTTCAAAAAGTTGCTTTAGTACGGACAAATCAAATGCGGGGGTCAACTGAAAACGATTGGCCATCGGAATAAAATGTTCGGCAAGAACCAGTTCACCGTCGGCATTGATCAACCGCCCCACCACTTCGGATTGCAACTTTTGCCCCCCATCGAAATTCATCACGGGTTGCGCGAGCAACATGACTCGATGCGCAGCAATCGCATCAACAATAAGATGTTTCCAGAATTGAGCACCTCTAACCTGCTCATCTTCCCTTATGTCTTCCAGCAAGCTGACACCTATTCCACTCGCCGTGGATTGCAACAAGCCAAGATCACACTGCGCCAGCAACGCATTCAGCGTCACCTTTTTGCCAGCAAAATAAACACCACCACAGCCCAATACAACGGCAGGTGCGGTACGACGCGCTTGAATAATGGTACCCACCCCGGCACACAAAGATTCACCGAGCGCCTCCGCTTCCTCTCTGGTGATATTGAACACCATCACGGCGAACGTTGCGCCATTGATACGACACCTCAACATGTCCTGCTCCGGCCAGATAGTCCGTAACCCATCAGCCACTTCCTTTAACAAGACATCGCCATCCCTATATCCATTGCTCAGGTTAAAAACATTAAAGTTGGCAAGTTGCAGCATATACATCACGCCAGAAGTCATATCTGCACCGTGTTCAAGCAAGGCATGAACATGCTCTTCAAACCCGCGCCGGTTATCCAGTCCGGTCAATACGTCTTTTCTCGACTCGTCGCGGAAACGTGTTGCCTGCCTAACCTCATGCGCGATGATTGCAAAAAGCTTTGCCGACATTGAGTTGATTGCCTTCACCACGCCAAGTAATTCGCGGGTACGCGGCAGTGTCTTGATCTGCTGAAAATCCCGCTCACTGATGGCGCGGGCGACACGCTCTATATCATTGAGAGGACGCAAGACCCTGGAAAGAAAGGCATGTATCGCCATCAAGGATAATACATACAGCACAATCAAGCCGAGCGTGGCTTCGATTGAAGTCCGCCACAATTGCTTATAGGCAAAATTCGGATGACTGGTCACGATTACCCGGCCCAGTTGTTGCCACCCTTTGGTGATCAGCGATTCGGCTGAGGGCGCATTCATCGGAAAAACCTGGGTAAACCACACCGGCACGCTGACAGGCGCAGGAGCAAGATTCTTTTCTATCAGCTTTTCACCCCGCGCACTCAACACCACGATAGATTGATAATATCCACGGTCAAATACGGCATTCACTGTCACCTCCGCGCGCAGCAAATCCTTATCCGCAAGGGACGGCGGCAACACCATTCCCAGCGAAGTTGCCACATCCTGCGCATGGGAAGTCAACTGTTCCTGCATGTAGAAGCGAGCATTCGCGATATAAATGCTTTCCACCAGCACCAACAACACCAGGAAAACGAGGGAAGTACCAATAAATAATTGTCTGAACAGCGTCATACCCGTCTCCTGCAGCTACCTACCCCATGGTGCTAGCCATGACTACATAGCCCGCTCTTTTTCCATCTTGTCTTGTAATCCTCGCCATAGCCGAATTTGACTGGATTTACCCCCCGCTTCAGTCGCACCGGCCGCCCACAAATCCTCATCATTAAAACTGTACACCGGCACAAGATCAGGACGATCTGACGCACGCTCGACACTTCTTGAAAGATTATCCAGAATGTAAGGGTCAGCATCCACTGTCGGGTAATACGCCAACACCATATGCGCCTGATTCCAGCGCAGCGCGCGGACATAAGTGATACGCAGATTTTGCACCGGCACACCCAACGCCTTAAGGCTGAAATACTTGCCGATCGCATAATCCTCACAATCAGCACCCTCTGAGGCTAGCGTCTCAACGGGTGTAGCCCAGTAATCCATGACGCGCCAATGCTGCATGTCAGTATAGTATCTGACGTCGTTCCAGTAGTCGTTAAAATCATCAAGACCATCCCGAGTTTCAGAGGCATTCGGTGACGCGCCGCGTTGCCTGGCTATATGCTTTGCCAGTTCATCATGCCAGTCTATCAGACGCTCAGGCGCATCGCGCCCCCAGCGGGACGCGACATTTCGCAGCAAACCCGGCGAAAATACCACGTTCTCCGCAGCAACTCCCGCCGTGCCAAGCATACACAACAGCAATATCCGCAGAAGGGTCTGACGAACACTATGTGATAAACCCAAATTGTTCATTAGCAAAAACTACGTCATACCGGCGAAAGCCGGTATCCAGATTGATGAAAAACCCCCAGGAAAGTGAGCCAACATTAAGGTATTGCCTGCTGCGCAGAATATTTTTTATGGCTGGATTCCGGCTTTGCGAGCAGCCGCTTCGCGACTTGCCTGCTTGACCCTCTGCGCCGAAATGTGTTAGCCCCAAATGAAAATGTCCGCTTTCTCCCAAGTAGAAATGTCCGCTT
>JAVHSF010000328.1:0-2633 GCA_036172035.1 Gallionella sp.
TCCAGCCCGTCCAGCACCATTTCCGCCGCGCGCAGCACGGCGCGCGCCTTGTTCTGCGTCTCCGTCCATTCGCTGTCCGCATTGGAATCGGCGACGATGCCAGCACCTGCCTGCACGTACAGCATCTTGTCCTTCACCACGGCGGTGCGTAGGGCGATGGCGACATCCATGTCGCCGTTGAAGCCCAGATAGCCCACCGCCCCGGCGTAGATGCCGCGTTTGGAAGGTTCCAGTTCGTCTATGATTTCCATCGCGCGCACCTTGGCTGCGCCCGATACCGTGCCAGCCGGGAAGGTGGCCTTGAGTACATCCATCGCATCCAGCCCCGGTTTGAGGTTGGCTTCGACGTTGGAGACGATGTGCATGACGTGCGAGTAACGCTCGATAATCATTTTTTCGGTGAGCTTGACCGTGCCGTTCTGTGCGACGCGACCGATGTCGTTGCGCCCCAGATCAATCAGCATCAAATGTTCGGCCAGCTCCTTGGGGTCAGCCAGCAAATCCCTGGCGAATTCGGCATCCTGCTGCGGGTTTTTGCCGCGCGGTCGGGTGCCGGCAATCGGGCGCACGGTGACGGTATCGCTTTCCAGACGCACCAATATCTCCGGCGACGAGCCGACCACCTGATGATCGCCCATGTCGTAATAGAACAGGTAGGGAGAGGGGTTGATGCTGCGCAGTGCGCGATACAACGACAGCGGCGAAGCCGGGAAAGGTTGCGCCATGCGCTGCGACAATACGACCTGCATGATGTCGCCGTCGAAGATGTAGTGCTTGGCTTTTTCCACCGCCGCTTTGAACGCGGCCTCGCCGAATTCCGATTTAGCCTCTTCGCGTTTGGCGGGTGGCGCCCAGGGAATGTCCACCGGCAGATGCATCATGCTGATAAGTTTACGCAGCCGCTCGCGTGCCAGCGTATAGGCATCGTCTTGCGCGGGATCGGCATACACGATGAAGGTTAGTTTGCCGGAAAGGCTGTCCACCACCGCCAGTTGCTCGGTGAGCATCAGCAGGATGTCGGGTGTGCCGATGGCATCCGGCTTTTCTACCCCGGACAGCCGATGCTCTATATAGCGTATGGTCTCATATCCAAAATATCCGGCAAGTCCGCCAGTGTAGCGGGGCAATCCAGACAGCGGCGCGACCTTGAACTGCGACTGGTATTCGCTGATAAAATCGAGCGGATTGTCCACCTGTAGAATCGTTTCGGCTGCTTTTTGTGTCAGGGTAATCTGCTTGCCGCGTACCGAAATGCGCGTGTCGGCGGGCAGGCCGATGAAGGAATAACGCCCGAAACGCTCGCCGCCCTGCACCGATTCCAGGAGATAGGAATACGGGCGATTGGCGAGTTTCAGGTAAAGCGAAAGCGGGGTGTCGAGGTCGGCTAGGCACTCTGCGACCAGCGGGATACGGTTGTAACCTTGCGCGGCAAGCGCGTCAAATTCTTGTTCGGTGATCAGGTGCGGCATGAAAATCTCCTGTGTTGTAGGTTGGGCTTCGCCCAACGAAATCATGTCGGGTTAGCTTTGCATAACCAGGACTACGCCGCAAACGGCAAGTCGCTGGTAAAAACCCGACCCACGAATCAACACCCTCGCCAACTTGTTGATAGATACAGGAGGTCGTTCATCCAAATTCCTTTTCGGTTTGAAACCCCGGCCTTCAGACCTGTGATAAGTTGTTGTTTAGATAGGTTTTATTAAAGGTAATGCGGCGGATAGATTGGCGATGACCGCATCCAAATCCAGTGTTTCCACCGGTTCGCCGTGGTTGTAGCCGTAGGGTACGCAAAACACCGGGCAGCCGGCGGCGCGGGCGGCGACGGTGTCGTTCAGCGAGTCGCCGATCAGCAATAGTTGCTCGATCGGTACGGCGAAGAATTTTGCGGCGTGCAACAAAGGCATGGGATGCGGCTTTTTCTCGGGCAGAGTGTCGCCCGCCAGCACGATTTCAAAATACTTTGCAAGGCCGATCCCCGCCAGCAGCGGGGTGGTGAAGCATTCCAGCTTGTTGGTGATGCAGCCCAAGCGGTATCCCGCTGCCTGCATGGCATCCAGCCCTTCGATTACCCCTGCGAAAACTTTGCTTTGCAGCAACAGTTCGCGGTAGTGCTTCTCAAAAAGAGGCAGGGCATGATCGTACAACGCGACATCCGGGGTGGCGTGCATGTCGCCAGTCAGTGCGCGTTTGACCAGCCAGCTCACGCCGTTGCCGATGTAGCTGGCCAGCAATTCCTGCGAGACGGGGGCGTAGTCCATGTCGCGCAACATGCGGTTGGCGGCGGCGGAAAGTTGGGGTGCGGTGTCGAGCAGCGTGCCGTCCAGGTCTATAACGATGGCCTTGATGCTGACGGGCGGGGTGTAGCGTTTTACCTTATCTGGCACGGAAGTTCCTTAATGTTTCCTGACCGACTTGTTCTCGGTAGCGGGTTCTTCTTCTTGGGCGGTATTTTCTGTGCGGGTGTCAGCCGGTGCGGAAGCCGCGTCGGCGGTTTTTGCCGCAGCCACTTGTGAAGCGGCCTCGACCACAGCGAGATGCGCAGCGGTAGCCGGATTGGTTCCCATGCTGGGGTCGAGCAGTTTTGCCAGAATGTCCTGATCGGCGGCTTTCCAGCCAGCCAGCAGCGAGGTGGG
>JAVHSF010000329.1:0-2622 GCA_036172035.1 Gallionella sp.
GATTGCGCGCCGTCCATCACGCCGGCGGAGACTTCTTCGCCGCGATGCGCGGGCAGGCAGTGCATGAACAGCGCGTCACGGGCGGCAACCGCCATCATGTCTTCGTCCACCTGCCAGTCGGCGAAGTCTTTCATGCGCTCTTCATTTTCGGCTTCCCATCCCATCGAAGTCCACACGTCCGTGGTTACCAGATCGGCACCGCGCGCCGCTTCCATCGGGTCGGTGAATTCTTCGTAATGCTGGTGTCCGTACAAACCCGCGCGTTCCGCTTCGACTTCATAGCCAGGCGGGGTGGAGACGTGTACGTTGAAGTCCAATATCTCTGCCGCTTGCAGCCAGGTGTTGCACATGTTATTGGAGTCGCCGATCCACGCCACCGTCTTGCCCCGGATGCTGCCGCGCTGTTCGATGTAGGTGTAGATGTCGGCGAGTATCTGGCAGGGGTGATACTCGTTGGTCAGGCCGTTGATGACCGGCACGCGCGAATTCGCGGCAAAGCGTTCGATGATGGATTGCTCGAAGGTGCGGATCATCACGATGTCCGACATGCGCGAAATGACCTGTCCGGCATCTTCCACCGGCTCGCCGCGTCCCAGTTGCGAGTCGCGCGTGTTCAGGTAGATCGCCGAGCCGCCCAGTTGCTGCATCCCCGCCTCGAAAGACAGGCGGGTGCGGGTGCTGGCCTTTTCGAAGATCATCACCAGGGTGCGGTCGGTGAGCGGCCAGTATTGCTGGTAGGACTTGAATTTTTGCTTGATGAGGCGGGTGCGCTCGAACAGGTATTCCAGTTCATCTTTGTTCAAGTCTTTGAATTGTAAAAAATGTTTTACTTTCATGATAGCTTTCCGATCAGGATTGTAAAAAATCCTTGATGAGTGGACAGAGTATGTCCACGAGTTGTTGCGCTTCGTTTTGCGACATCACCAGCGGTGGCAGCAGGCGAACCACATTGTCGGCTGTTACGTTGATTAAAAGTCCCTTTGCCAGCGCCTGTCTGACCAGTTCGGCGCAGGGTTTGTCCAGCACGATGCCTATCATCAGGCCCATGCCGCGAATTTCCTGATAACCTTTGATGCCCTGTAAGCCGGCGGCAAGACCGGTCCGCAGGAACTGCCCCAGTTGTTGGGCATATTCCGGCAGGTTGTCTTGTTCCATCACATTCAGCGTGGTCAGCCCAGCGACGCAAGCCAGCGGGTTGCCGCCGAAAGTCGAGCCGTGATTGCCCGGGCCGAACGTGCCTGTCGCTGCACCTGCCGCGAGGCAGGCACCGATGGGTACGCCCGAACCCAGACCTTTGGCGAGCGTCATCACATCCGGCACTATTGCCGCATGTTGGTGAGCGAACCAACGACCCGTGCGCCCGATGCCGGTTTGCACCTCGTCCAGCATCAGCAGCCAGTTGTTTTCGCTGCAAATCTGGCGCAATGCCTGCAAATAGGAAGCGTCGGGGGTGCGGATGCCGCCTTCGCCCTGAATCGGCTCGACCAGCACGGCAACCACGTCGCGGTTGTTGGTGGCGAGATGGCGCACGGCTGCCAGATCGTCGTAAGGGACACGCACAAAGCCTTTAACCAGCGGCTCAAAACCTGCTTGCACCTTGCGGTTGCCTGTTGCGGAAAGGGTGGCCAGGGTGCGGCCATGAAAAGACTTTTCCATCACGATGATGGTCGGCGCTTCGATGCCGCGTTTATGCCCGTACAGGCGCGCCAGCTTGATGGCTGCTTCGTTCGCCTCGCAACCGGAATTGCTGAAGAACACTTCGTCCATGCCGGATAGGGTGCATAGCTTGTCCGCCAGCGATTCCTGTGCGGGTATCTGATAGACGTTGGAGCAATGGATCAGCTTGCCGATTTGTTCGCCGAGCGCGGCGGTCAGACGCGGGTGGGCATGACCCAAAGTGTTCACGGCGATGCCGGCCAGCCCGTCCAAATAACGCTTGCCCTCGCTGTCCCACAGCCAAACGCCTTCGCCGCGTACAAACGCGACGGGCTGGCGAGCATAAGTATTCATTACATGCGACATAACGTACCTTTTTTAACAGTCATTCCAGTGAATTTACGTCACCGGATTTATATTATTCTGGAAAAACAGACGGCGGGATGAGCCGCCGTTAGCTATGCTTTCTCTTGAAGGGGCATATATTGAGCCAAACAGCCTGGTCTAGGCAAGTGAAACAAGCAATTTTTGAGGGTGGGTAAAGCAAACAAGCCGACATTTCTGTCGGCTTGTTTGTACTGTCATCCACGCTATCAATCCGTCAAAATATTGTCGGTGTAGCGATCAATCAGCTGGCGCGTACAGAACAAAAGCGGTACGCGAAGCGGCTATCAAGCCATTGCCTTGATCGCGGCGGACAGGCGGCTCTTGTGGCGAGCTGCCTTGTTCTTGTGGATGATTTTCTTGTCGGCGATGCTGTCAACGGTGCTGACCGAGGCGCGATAAACGGCTTGAGCGGCGGCCTTGTCACCTTCCTTGATCGCCTTGATTACTTTTTTGATCGCAGTGCGCAATTCAGAACGCAGGCCGCTGTTGTGGGCGTTTTGGTTATCTGCTTGACGTGCACGCTTGCGGGCTTGTGCTGTATTTGCCATGTCTTACTACTCCTTGAGAATTCGGTTTTGC
>JAVHSF010000330.1:0-2621 GCA_036172035.1 Gallionella sp.
GCCTGCTTGCGGTGATGCGGCGCAAAAAGCCAGTACCTGCGGATGCTGGGTCAGCCAGTTACGCGTCAGTCCGCGCAATACCGCTTTTCCTCCCCTGCTGTTGATACCCTTGCCGTGTATCACCAACACACAGCGCAGTTTACGTTGCGTTGCCTCGTGTAAAAATTCCTGTAACCGTTGGCGCGCCGCGTCGCCCGGGTAGCCGTGCAAGTCCAGGCTATGCTGGACTGGATAGTTTCCCCGTTTGAGTTTGCGCAAGGTCATCTGTGACAGCCCATTGCGCAAAAAAAATTCGGGAGAATTGTCAAAGGGGAAGTCTGACAGCGTGTCCGCTATGGTTTGTTGCGGGGTTGAATTGCGAACTTTGCTGTAACGGGAAGCTGTGAATGGCGGGATGCGGTTGTCTTCGGGCAAGGGGTGAACCGCGCCGATGGTCACACGGAATAGTGCGCCATCGTTCGCTTCTGTTTCATCCAATTGATTTTTAATTGATATTTTTATATCGAGCGGTTTTTTCACAATGCGCCAGGCGGGTTAAGACTTGCCCAATGCCGCGAGATATTTGTCGGCATCCAGCGCCGCCATACAGCCAGTCGCCGCACTGGTACAGGCTTGGCGATAGATTTGATCTTGTACGTCGCCTGCCGCGAACACGCCGGAGATGCTGGTGGCGGTGGCGTTGCCGTTCGAGCCGCCGCGCGTTTCCACATAGCCGTTTTTCATTTCCAGTTGTCCGGCAAAGATGTCGGTATTCGGCTTGTGGCCGATGGCGATGAATACGCCGGTCAGGGCAAAATCCTGGGTTGCTCCGCCTTGCACATTTTTGACGCGCATTCCGGTCACCCCGCTGGCATCGCCCAGCACTTCGTCCAGCGTGCTATTCAGTTGCAGGCTGATTTTTCCTTCCGCGACTTTTGCCATCAGGTGATCAATCATGATGCGCTCGGCACGGAAGGTGTCGCGGCGGTGTACCAGCGTGACGTGCCTGGCAATGTTGGCCAGATACAGGGCTTCTTCCACGGCGGTATTGCCGCCACCGATAACTGCCACATCCTGACCGCGATAAAAGAATCCATCGCAAGTCGCGCAGCCGGAAACGCCGCGACCCATAAAGGCTTCTTCCGAAGGCAGGCCCAGATATTGTGCGGATGCGCCGGTGCAGATAATCAGCGCATCGCAGGTGTAACTGCCCGCATCGCCGATCAACAGGAAAGGCTTTTGTTGCAGCCTGGCTGTATGGATGTGATCGAAGATCATCTGTGTGTTGAAGCGTTCCGCGTGTTGCTGGAAACGCGCCATCAGTTCCGGGCCTTGCACGCCCATGACATCGGCAGGCCAGTTGTCCACTTCGGTGGTAGTCATCAATTGCCCGCCTTGCGCCATGCCGGTAATCAGCACGGGATTGAGGTTGGCGCGAGCCGCATAGATGGCGGCGGTGTATCCGGCAGGGCCGGAACCCAGGATGATGAGGGGGTGGTGTTGAGTAGTCGTAGTCATGGGATAGTGCCTGTAGTAGTAAGTGTCTGCGGTCGGGAGGGACTCCCGGATCGTTTTTAAGACAATGGGGTAATAAAAAGTGCGCTGAATTTACCAGTAATGACGGTAGCCTGTCGAGCATCGGTTAAAATCAGCACACCATGAAAATATTTATTTCTACTCTGTTGGCGTTGCTCATCGCCTTGCACTCGCTTCCCTCGCATTCGGAAAGGTTACCCGGAATCCCCGAATTTATTGATGAAATGGCCGTCAAACATCATTTTGACCGCGACGAGTTGCTCGATGTGTTCGCTCATGCGCAACATCAACCCGGTGTCATCGAAGCGATTTCCCGTCCGTTCAGGGCGATGCCTTGGCTGAAATATCGCGCTTCCTTTGTCAATAAACAGCGCGTCAGCTACGGGCTGGAATTTTGGCGGCAGAACCGCAAAACCTTGCGGCGCGCCGAACGCCAATATGGCGTACCTCAGGAGATTATTGTCGCCCTGATCGGTGTGGAAACGATTTATGGCCGCAACATGGGTTCATTCAGTACGCTGGATGCGCTGACTACGCTGGCGTTTGATTATCCGCGCCGCGCCACTTTTTTTCGCGACGAACTGGAAAACTACCTGCTGCTGGCGCGCGAGCGGCAGTTCGACGTGCTGGAGGTAAAAAGCTCATATGCGGGCGCGATAGGTATCCCACAATTCATGCCCAGCAGTTACCGAAACTATGCGGTTGATTTTAATGGGAATTCAACCATTGATTTGCGCAATGAACCCGCCGATGCAATAGGCAGCGTGGGCAATTATCTGAAAGGCTACGGCTGGGTCAGACATGGCCTGATCGGTGTGCCGGCGCAAGTGGGCGACGCGAAGCGTCTGGGGGCGATTGATGAGGCGCGCAGTATGGCCGATTGGCTGACGGTTGAGGTGACCACGGGTACGCGTATCACACCCGACGAAACCGCACGTTTGCTCGATTACACGGTGGCGGACGGCAAGGAATACTGGCTGGGTTTTAACAACTTCGAGGTCATCACGCGCTATAACAACAGTGATTATTATGCGATGTCGGTGTTCCAGCTTGCCGAAGCATTGAAAGCGGCGCGCAAGGTCAGGCGTTGACCCGCGCCCCAGGTG
>JAVHSF010000331.1:0-2617 GCA_036172035.1 Gallionella sp.
CGACTGGGGCGCGGCTTCGGTCAGCGGTTTGACTTCGGCCGCAGCTTCAACCTTGACAATCGCTTTACCCGCCCCTTTGATGTCCAGCGTCAACGGCACGCTGTCGCCCAGTTTGAGGGGGGTCTTCAGCCCGATCAGCATCAGGTGATACCCGCCCGAACCCAGGTTGACGCGCTTGCCTGCGGGCAGGTCGAGCGACTGCACCTGGCGCATTTTCATCATGCCGTTGTCATGCGTCATGCTATGAATTTCGACCGTCTTGCAGACCGGACTGGTGATTCCGACCAATTGGGCTGGCTGGTCGCTGGTGATGGACAAATCCGCCATCGCCACCTCCTGCCCCGGCGCGGTAGCGCGCGCCCATGCGCCATCCACCTTGATGTCAGCCGCATATACACTGCCACTTAGCAACAATGCACCCAACAGTCCATTCAGTTTGCTGATCGTTTTCATGATAAATTTTCTCATCAATTTCTAAAGAAGCGGATTATACGCGCCGTCACAGCGCGCGCCATGCGACAAAATGTCGCACCCCACAGCGGCGCGCACCATTTACAATCGCACCATGTTCAATCCGACCTTTTCCGCCCTGCCCGGCCACAGCCAGTTACGCCGCCTGCTCAATTTGCGCAGCCTGGCGGTCGCGGCGCAATTGCTCACGCTGCTGGCGGTCTGGAAATGGCTGGCTATTGAGCTGGCATGGCTGCCGATGCTGGTCATCATCGCCATGCTCGCCACGCTCAATTTTTTCAGCCTGCTGCGCCTGAGGCGCGCGCGCCCTGTCTCCAATCCGGAATTGTTCGCACAATCCAGCCTCGACGTGCTGGCACTGAGCTTGTTGCTGTATTTCGCGGGGGGCTCGACCAATCCGTTCATTTCGCTGTATCTGCTGCCGCTGGTCATCGCCGCCGCCACCCTGCCCGCCCGCTATACCTGGGGTATGGCCGCGCTCACCACGGCTTGCTACAGCTTGCTGATGGTGTATTACATCCCGCTCCCGCTCAACCATCACGACATGATGATGAGCCACGACATGAGCATGGCGATGGACATGCCCCCTGACAGCGCATTCAACACCCATGTGCTGGGCATGTGGCTGGGCTTTGTCATAAGCGCGCTGGTGGTGGCGTACTTCGTGGTCAAAATGGCGCAAGCGGTGCGCAGCCGGGATGCGCAACTGGTTCAGGTACGCGAAGCCATCCTGCGCAACGAGCGTATCGTCGCGCTCGGCACGCAGGCGGCGGGTGCCGCACACGAACTCGGCACGCCACTCGCCACGATGGCGGTAGTGATAGGCGAATTGCAGCACGATACCGATGCCAAACAGACCGAATTACGCGACAGCCTGACGCTGCTGGATGAACAGGTGCGCGCCTGCCGCCGCATCCTGGATAAAATCATGCTCAACGCGCAGGACGGCGGCGCAAGCACGCTCCAGGCGGCGGACGAATTGATGGCAGGCGTTCTAAACGAATGGCAGTTGCTGCGCCCCACCGCACAGTACCATTACTCTTCCGCCGTGCAGGAAGGTGGCTCTGCCCCCTTGCTCGGCGTGGACGTGACGCTACGCGCCGCGCTAATGAACCTGCTCAACAATGCCGCCGATGCCAGCCCGCAGGGAATTGCTATCCACACGCGCCGGGATGGTTCAAATTTCACGCTGGAGATACACGATAACGGGGCAGGTTTGAGCGAAGAAGTCGCACTCAAGGCGGGTTCAGCTTTCTTCACCACCAAGACGGAAGGGCGCGGACTGGGGCTGTTCCTCGCCAACGCCACGCTGGAACGCCTGGGCGGCACGGTGCGTCTGTTCAACCGCGAGGGAGGCGGCGCGACGACCGAACTCACGCTGCCCATCGTGAAGACCGCCGGATAAAATAAGAACGCCGGATAAAATCAGTCATGACAAACAAAAAATCAGGTTTCCTATCCCCACCCCAACCCGCACCCGGCAAGGGGGAGGGGGTCGCGCACACGCCAACCTCCATAACCCGTCCCCTTATTCCTTGTGACGAGGCCGCTTCCCTGCTGCTGACGGACGACGACCCCACTTTTTGTCAGGTGCTGAGTGCGGCGCTAACCAAACGGGGATTCTGCGTGAGCGTCGCGCACAGCGTAGAGCAGGCCATGCCACTGGCCGAGGCCAATCCGCCCGAATTCGCCGTGGTGGATTTAAAAATGGGGGGCGCATCCGGATTGGCGCTGGTCCAGACATTGCACGCTCTCGACCCGAACACGCGCATCGTCGTTTTGACCGGCTATGCCAGCATCGCCACCGCCGTCGAAGCCATCAAGCTGGGTGCCACCCAATACCTTGCCAAACCCGCCAACGCCGACGAAATTGTCGCCGCCTTCAGCCATGCGCCGGATAGCAACACGCCACTCGATGCGCAACCCACCCAGCTCGGAGTGCTGGAATGGGAACACATCCAGCGCGCGTTAAGGGAAAATGACAACAACGTCTCTGCCACCGCACGCGCCCTCAACATGCACCGCCGCACCCTGCAACGCAAGCTCAACAAGCCGCCCTTGCACAACGACCGAACCGCCCTGTTGCCCTCCTGATAAAAAAGGCTCTGTCGCAATTAGTTGTTGAAAATATTACAACCTTTTTAAT